>JBGOTC010000180.1:0-6668 GCA_041476305.1 Terriglobia bacterium | reverse complement strand
CATGACTCTTGGAATTTTCATCACCGGGGCGTCATGGTTTATTCTCGCGCTCAATCCAACGGCATGGACCGCCGTTCTGATGCTGGTGGTTCTTGCGCTCGGCGAAATGATCCAGGCTTCGCGCTACTACGAGTACATTTCGCGGCTGGCTCCGGAAGGGCAGCAAGGCACGTACATGGGATTTGCTTTCCTGCCCATCGCCATCGGCTTCCTGGTGGCGGGAGTGATCGGCGGCCGCATGGTTCATTATTTCGGGGAAACGCTGCGGATGCCGCGCGTTGTGTGGCTGGTCATTGCCGGGATTGGGATTGCCACTTCACTGTTAATGATCGTATTCAACGCAACGGTGCGACCTTTGCAAAAATCCGGGGCTGGAACCTGATGCCTCAGGGGCTAAAGCCCCATTTTTGTTGCGCTCCTTCGGCACGACCTGCCTACCCTGCCTACCCTGCCTACCGGCAGGCAGGCGGCAGGCAGGCTTAAGTCGCGCCCTCCCAACTTGTTGTTACTCTTCGGAATGAGCTAACTACCTTTACGGGGATCCTGAGAATGAAAATCGCAAGAACAGGGGAAAGCCTCAGGGTCGCCGCGCAAAAGCGGCGCGTCGCACCCTGAGCTACAGAAACCGACGCGAGCAAAGGCCCCGGGTTCGGGGAACCCGGGCTACAGAAGCAAAGACGCCGCGGAAAAAAACCCGGAAAAACAAAGCCCTCAGGCGGCCGCGAATCGAAACCCGTTCCGCGGATGCGGAAGAGGCGATTCAGCGGCGCTCCCGAGGGCCCTCGATTTCCATTCCCACGATGCAGCGCGAGGCGGTGCAGGGACGTCCGACTTGCCTGCGCGATGCCTGGGAATAATCGCGCCGAGCTGCCGGATCAAATTTGCCGGCAAGCGCGGGGCAATTAGCTCAGAACCGCGTCCTTGAAAGCCTTGGCGGCGCGCAAACGCACGACGGTCTTGGCCTTGATCTTGATGGCTTCGCCGGTCTGCGGATTGCGGCCCATGCGAGCCTTGCGATGCGCCTTTACCGCGCGGCCGATGTTGGGGATGACAAACTTGCCCGCGCCGCCCTTGCATTCTCTTACGGCGAGGTTGAAGAGTTCTTCAAAAAACGACGCCGCCTGCTTCTTTGAAATTGGCTTGTCCTTGGTGCTGACCTTCTCAGCGATTGCGGCGATAATCTTGGACTTGCTCATTGGCTTTGCCATCTAGCTTAAATCTCCTTCTCAGGTTAGGTGGAGTTGATTACGCGACTCCGCAGGATTGGCCCTGCAGCCGAAGGCACTATAGCCGCAGATTTAGAGCAAGGCAAGAGCAAAGCGCGAAAAACCCGCGAAAAATGCGGGCTTGCAGAGTACCGTTCCGGGATGCGGGGCCGAGGAGGGCGGAAGCCTTGCGGCTAGAGTTCGGCGAGGCCCTGGTAGAAGTGCGCCATGGCGCGGATGCCGCCGAAATAATTTTCGAGCGAGAGGTGCTCATCGGGGGCGTGGGCGTTTTCGTCGGGCAAACCGAAGCCGATGAGGATGCAGGGAACCTTAAACGTGTCATGCATTTGCGTGACAAAGGGGATGGAGCCGCCTTCGCGGATGAAAACGGCGCGCTTGCCGAAGCCCTTCTCAAGCGCCTTGTGGGCCACCTCAAAAAACGGATGCGTGAAGGGAGCGACCCAGGGTTTGCCGGTGCTGAGGGTTTCAAAGTTGCACTTCACCGTCTTCGGGAGCAGCTTGCGGACGTGGCGCTCGACAGCGCGCGAGATCTTGTCGGGGTCCTGATTGGGGACCAGGCGGCAAGAGAACTTCGCGTAGGCCTTCGAGGGGATAACAGTCTTTGAGCCTTCGCCAATGTAGCCGCCCCAGATGCCGTTCAACTCGAAAGTGGGCCGGCACCAAACCTGCTCGGCGACGGAAAATCCTTTTTCACCACAGAGACCCGGGGCGCCGACATTTTTCTTGAAATCCGCGGGCTTGAAAGGAAGCCTGGCGAGGGACTTGCGTTCGGCTTTGGAGAGTTTTGCGACGGAGTTGTAGAACCCCGGGATGGTGACACGAAAATTCCTGTCGTGCATCTTCGAGAACAGCTCGCAAAGGATGGTGATGGGATTTGGAACAGCGCCGCCGAACACGCCGGAGTGCAAATCCTGCGCCGGGCCGATGATCTCCACCTGATAATAGGAAAGTCCGCGCAAACCATAAGTGACCGAGGGGACGCCGGGCGCGAGCATGGAAGTGTCGGAAACGATTAACGCATCGGCTTGAAGACGCGCTTTGTTCTGCTGCACGAAATCCCAGAGGTTGGCGCTGCCGATTTCCTCTTCGCCTTCAATCACGACCTTAATGTTGATGGGAAGTTTACCGGTGGCCTTGAGGAGCGACTCGAGCGCGGCGAGGTGGATGTGAACCTGGCCCTTGTCGTCGGCGGTGCCGCGGCCAAAAAGATTTCCGTCGCGGACGGTGGGCTCGAAGGCAGGCGTGGTCCAAAGGTCGAGCGGCTCAGCGGGCTGCACGTCATAGTGGCCGTAGAAAAGTACCGTGGGTTTGCCGGGCGCGCCAAGGGATTCGGCATATACCAATGGGTGCATTTTCGTGGGGATGATTTCGACTTTGTTCATGCCCACTGCGCGGAGTTTATCGGCCACCCAGCGGGCGGCGCGTTCGATATCGGGCTTGCGCTCGGTTTTCGTGCTGACACTCGGGATGCGGAGCAACTCGCAAAGCTCCTGGAGATGAGCATCGCGGTGAGACTCAATATACTTTGCGAGACCGTTCTGGGTGGCGTCCAAGCGCGACTCCTTGAGATGGTGGGCGATTCGGCGCACAGCCGAAAAGCGGGGGCTGGACCCGGGGATCGCGCACGACCTTTATAACATTCCTGAGAGAGAGTTGCATCTCAGCGGGAAAGATGGATTGTTTGAGAAGGGCTGGCGGAGAGAATGACCGGCGGAAGGGGCCTGTACTCAAGTCCAGTTTCACATTGGAACAGAAATTAGGAGGTTTCGTTGACCCCCGCCGGGAGATATCCGAGCATATTCTTATTATGAGTGTGGTGGCCTACGATCAAGCCCGGCGCAGCTCACGAGTGTTCATGCGCATCCGCGTGGCGGTGGAAGGCAAGAACACGCGCAACCGCAAATTCCGCGAGGTGTGTTACACCATCGTGGTGAACGCGCACGGCGGGCTTCTTTACCTGCAAGAGGAACTGGAAATGGGAGCGATGCTGGTGCTGACCAATCCATTCACGCAGGAAGAACTGGAATGCCGCATCGCGTACGTAGGGGAGCTCAGCGACAAGGGCCAGCGAGTGGGAGTGGAATTCCTGAGTCCGGCGCCGCGTTTCTGGGGAGTGGAATTCACTCCGCCAGATTGGGGGCCGAGAGATTCGGCTCGCGCAGAGCAGAACTGAACCCAGTTGGAAGCACTCCTCTGAAGTGAAATTCCCCTAGAATTCACAATCCACAAGATTGTTCGGCTGGAGATGCAGGCTCAATAAACCGGCCGCGAAAGACTGAACAGAATTATTCTGCGTAGGACAACTTACCGCTTCTCGCCCCATCTCAGCGTCGGCGCATAGTCCGAACGATTGACAGTGAATCCGTGCTCTCCTGCCCAGTAGCGGGCGGCCCTGACGAGTTTTTCGTTGCCACAGTTCAGATAGGCTTCACCCATCAAGAAGTCCTCCGACCTGTTCAAGGCGGTGACTAACAGATCCTCGGTACCGGCTATGCCCTCCTTAATGAAAAACGAATATGCGCCCTTGACGACAGCGATGTCCTTTTTCTCGATGGCGTTCAAAAGCTCCCGTTCAATGATGGGGTTGGGATCGCTTTCGACGGCGGAGGCGATGGCCTCTCTAACCGATGACTTTTCACTCTTGAACGCGGCAAGGATTCCATCCATCGCCACCTTTGCGAGGTTCGCGTCCTTTGCGGCTTGACCGGCCCCGGAAGCCAGATGGGAAAGGGCATAAGCGCACGATTGGCCGCTGCCGTGGTTTCGCCCATTCAGCAATTCGTCGATGACCAGTTGGATGGTCGTGCCGTCGGTATTCGCTCTCAACACATCCGTTGCGGCGCCGCTCATCCAAACGTCTTCAAATTCATCTTCCCTCAGTATCTTAATCATGGGCGCCACAGCAGCAGGCCCCAGTTGAGACAAAGCCTTCTCGGTTTCCTCCTTGAGCTTCGTGTTCGCGTCGGAATATGGATAGTCGCCGGCAGTGGCCCGAAGGAGTTGCGTCCTCAGAATCGGCAAGGCCTCCGCAGTGTGAGTCTTGCCGACGGCCTGAACCAGAGCCAACCTCAATTCGTTCGGAAGCTGGCCCTTCAATGCGGCCGCGAACTTAGCCATCTGGGTTGATCCCGAACTTCCGAGCGCGTTCACGGCCGCGACTCGAATTTCCGGCTCCTTCAGGAGTGGGAACACGGCGTCAAAAATTCGCGGATCGTTGAAATGCTCCAAGGCCTCGACCGCGGATCTACGGACGTCCAAGTTCGAATCGTTGAGCCGGGCCAGTAGCAAAGGGACGGCGCGATCGTCGCCGATTTCACCGAGCGCCTTGATCGCATGGGGCTGGACTTCCGGATTCCCTTCATTGAAAAGAGCCTGAACAGGATCAAACGCGAGCTTTCCGATCCTTCCCAAGGCTTCGGCAGCCGCCTTCCGTTCCTCGGCGCTTCCGCGGCGCAGCGTGGCTAGGAGCGGCCCGATGGCGCGCGGATCGTTCGTCGCGCCCAGTAATTCAATAGCCAGACGATGGACGTGTGATCCAGGTCTCTCGAGCTCAGCGAGCAAGAGATCCACCGCAGAGGCGCCCTTCTTACGGATGGAGTCAAGAACTGCTCCTTGCACTGCGGCATCCTTATCATCAAGTGCTGCGATGAGCGGCTGGATCGCGCCCGGGTCATTGATGTCGCCGAGTGCTCTTGCAGCTTGGAGGCGTTCCTGAGCTGTCCCAGTTTTGAGCGCCTTGCTCGACCGCGCCGGCTCCGTGGTTTGGCCGCAACCTCCCAGCAAGGCCGCGGCAAAACCGGCAGACATCAAAAGGCATCTGGTGAAGGAATTCCTCCGCCGAGGGAATGCGCCTGTCCCGATGCTTTGGCCGCGTTCTGTTCGGGGGCTCGGTTGCATGGAAAGGGTTCCTTTCACGCGTGATAACCAGATCACGTTCTCGACTCAGACCTACGCCCGCAAGTTGTACCACAATCGGTGTTCGCCCGAGAATCATCGCCAATGAGTGCAGCGGAGCCTGGTGATTCTGGCAAGACCGCCTCCGGAGCCGGTGTTCAATAGCCCAGCGCACTGTGCGGCCCTGCCTGGAGATGTTCGTAGAGTCACCGCTCGACCCTATCTCCTGCCTCGAATGAGGGGAAGGAGATCTCTCCATTCCAGCGCTCATGCCGCTGCCGCAAAAAACCCCGGTCAGGCCAGTGTTGTGGCAGGTTACAATTGGAAACGGAGAGGTGGGTGAGTGGTTGAAACCGGCGGTCTTGAAAGCAGAAATCGCCGCTTTGCTATCTGACACAAAACTCAACTAAATCCCTTTGCCAGCCGTCAGATAGCGTGTGTCTCGGTTTCTTGAAGTTCGTCTGCTTTTGTTCTTCTTGTCGCGTCTTTAGTGACAATCTCGTGACAATTGAGCATTCTCGACTCCTCCTGCGCTTGAGTGTCAAAAGCTCAATCAGGCGCTCTCAGACATGCCACGAAAATCCATTGGTCATCGTATTGATTGGGGGGGGTACTAGGACTAATAAAAAAGCCCCCCCAAAATTGGGAGGGCTCTTTAATCTTAAACTTAAAGCCCCCTGGGGGGCCATCAAAAAATCTGCCTATAACAGGCCACCCCGATCATGAATGCAGGGGTTCATTGTTGTCAAGCACTTTTTGGGTGAATTTCACGTGTTTGCTATTTGATGCAATGAGCTGTCTAACTTCGGATCTCGCAGTCGGGAAATGCCCGTCAAGAAGCAGATCCGCAATTGCTGCCGAATCATCATCCTTCAATTCAACGACTTGGATTATTCGTTGGATGCACGCGGTTAGAAATGCCGAGAGTAGGGAGTTCTCTTCCAAATCGTTCACATAAGACGTTGCACGCGTCATTAGAACACCGTCAGGGGGCTTGAAACCGCGTCCTTGCAAGACAAGCGTTAGGAATCTACGCACTACTATCCGACCCAACAATCCCGGGTTTTGGGCATCAATAAAGCGAAATATGGTTCCCTGCAGACTGAACGGTGACCGAGCTAGTCCAGTCTTTTTCATTTCCGAATCGCACCTCACAATTATTGGAATTAGTGCTCGGATCCGATCCGGATCAACCCATGCCTGCTTCATTTGGAGAACGTTCTTTGCATCCATAATAGAGCCGCCACCCACAACGACGACGCCACCCACTCGATATAGCGTGGAAGGAATTTGTGCTCGCGTGAGGACTTGATGACCGGCAAGTACGTGGGCATTGAATGCGCCCCTACAGAATTCACAGACCACCTTGCGAGTTTCACCAGGCCTATCCACCATCTCGAATGTGTTCTCTTTCTTACAAGAAGGGCACGCTCCATTGAAGGATCGTTCGCGTGGTAAATCTGGTATGGGTAAGGCCGATTTCAATGCAAGTTGTGCAACTCTTTTTTCAGCTTGGACAGTAACCTCTTCTAATTGGGCCTGGAGCTT
>JBGOTC010000179.1:0-6740 GCA_041476305.1 Terriglobia bacterium | reverse complement strand
GAATCAGTTTGTCATCATGTATGGAGGGCGTGAACTGGATGGCACAGAACAGGCCATGATCAAATCCTTTGACCTTACTGTTCGTCAAACGCGGATCCTTGTGGAACCCAATTTCCCCAATACCTTTAAAATCACTGGAATTTCCGCGACCAATCAGGGCGACGCACCTCTGGAGCCGGATCGAGTCTATTTGAGTTTTGCTAGTCGCATGGAAAAGAGCCAAATAGATGTTGGTTGGTGGGAACCTTCGCCAGACTTCAAGCGAGAGGGTTGGACAACATTTGAGTGTGGATTCGGGAAAGTCGCGGTTAGCCCTAACCACGCCATATCAATTCCTGATTTTCTCGGGACTCCAGTGCCATTAGAACCTATAAAGGTGAAGCTCTTGCTGTTTTATGGTGGAAAGCAATCAACGGCGGAATTCACTATCAAACCCTCGAACTAACACAAGCAGTTGGTCCGCGCACGCATGCTGCCAATCCAACAATGTACAGGTCCGAAAAACGAATCCATGCAGTGAATCCAAATCAATGAGTGTGCCACCAGATTTGGCCTTCATCCCGGGAGCGTGCGCGGGATCGAAGATTCACGATCTGCTCTTTACAGTAGTCTTCTAGCTCACAGAGCGGAGGAAACCACGGCGTCAGAGTGAGCTTCGGCAAACCCAACCACGGTTCCGCCCGCCGCCCCAAGTAGTAGTAGGTCACTTCTGGGCATGTACATGTCTTCTTTCCGTTGGACTGTGGAAATGGACAATCATCCTCGTGCTCATTGGAAATCATGTTTTCCGTCAGGATACTTGCCTCGAAGAGGTTACGGACTTCTAGCGTAGAGGGGTGGGTAGGCTCAATGTCAGTCTCGTGATCACATCCAGAATAACAAGGTCGCACTGTGTCTTCCTACGGTTGCTCCGGAAGTAGGCCGACCGGAGCCAGCTAGTTCGCAACCATGCAGAACAAAACAACAATGACCACAAGAGCGACAACCGTTCCAAGCTGTGGGCTCGAAGATTTTCCAGTTCGCACATAGTTTGTGACGTGCTCGCAATTGTGTGTGAGCAGGTTGTAGGGGGTGCCATTCAGTTGGAGTGCCCTATTCTGAATTGCCTGCTGCGCTTCCATCGAAGACGGGCCTCGTTCTCCGACATAGGTCTGCGTCTTGGACACAAATTCTTTCACAGTCACAAATCGCGCATTCCCGCCTTTTGGATGATCCAAGACAACTTCCTCGCCATTGGGGGCGCGACCAACTACTGAGGCTTTGTGGATAGGCCCAATTGGTGTGATCTTTTGTAGGAGTTCGGTTCCAATACCTAGTCTTGGATTTCTTGAAATGTACATGACTCAATCCCCCCTCTGCTTCAACCTACCATGAGGTGGAGCGGTTTTCAATACATCGGATTCAAAGACACTTGATTGGGTGAGCTAAACCTCGCTAGACTCACGCGAGTGAACCTTCTTTATTACGGCGACAACCTAGACGTCTTGCGCCGACACGTCAAGGATGAGACGGTTGATCTCGTCTACCTCGACCCTCCGTTCAAATCCAACCAAGATTACAACGTGCTCTTTGCCGAAAAGGATGGGACGGGCGCAGCCTCTCAATTCAAAGCATTTGAGGATACGTGGGAGTGGAATCTAGAGGCGCTAGCAGTTTTTGAACAGCTCGTGGAGGACGGGGGTCGTGTTTCCGATGTCATGCAAGCGTTTCGCCGGTTTCTCGGCACGAACGACATGCTTGCGTATCTCACCATGATGGCTCCGCGGCTCTTGGAACTTCGTCGGGTGATGAAAGCGACGGGTAGTATCTATCTTCACTGCGATCCCACGGCAAGTCACTACTTGAAACTACTGATGGACGCAGTCTTCCTACCACACCGTTACCGCGCTGAGATTGTGTGGAAGCGGAGTAGCGCCCACAGCGACACAAAGCATGGAACAAAGCAACACGGCCATATCCACGACGTCCTCTTGTTTTACACGAAAAGTGAGAGCTGGATGTGGAATGCGCAATACACCAGTTACGATGAAGAGTACCTTCGCCAGTTTTACAAGTACGTGGAAGCAGGAACTGGAAGAAAGTATCGGTTGGGTGACCTAACAGGATCTGGACCAAGAAAAGGAGAATCTGGAGGCCCGTTGAATGTAAATGGAGAGGTTGTCCACCCCGCACCAGGGCGTCACTGGGCGCTTGGGCTCAAAGAAGGTGAGACTGTGCAGGGGGCAATGGATCGGCTTTGTCGTGAAGGAAGAATCTGGCATGAGCGCGGAAAAATGCCTGCCTATATGAGATATCTCGACGAGATGCCCGGCGTCGTTTTGCAAGACATTTGGACGGACATTAAACCGATAGGAGCGCAGGCTGCAGAACGTCTCGGTTATCCCACCCAGAAGCCGGAAGCTCTCCTTGAGAGAATTATTAGGTCCAGCAGCAATGAAGGAGACACTGTTCTTGATCCATTTTGCGGGTGCGGCACGGCAATCTCAGTCGCGCAAGGATTGAAACGCAATTGGATTGGGATTGATATCACTCACCTCGCGATTGGACTGATCAAGAGCCGCCTGCGGGACGCATTCGGCGACAAGGTTGCGGAGGCCTATCAGGTGATTGGCGAACCTGTTTCCGTACCGGACGCAGCCGAATTGGCGAAAGAAGACCCCTACCAATTCCAGTGGTGGGCGCTTGGCCTTGTTGGCGCGCGGCGTGCCGAGCAGAAGAAAGGGAGCGACCAGGGAATTGACGGGCGGCTGTACTTCCACGATGAGGGGCAGGGCGGCAAGACGAAGCAGATCATTCTTTCCGTCAAGTCTGGGCATGTGAGCGTGAAAGATCTCCGTGATTTGCGGGGAGTGATTGAACGGGAGAAGGCGGAATTAGGTGTTCTGTTGACGTTGGAAGATGCTACGAAGCCCATGACCGCGGAGGCGGCATCGGCTGGGTTCTACAAGTCGCAATGGGGAAATCATCCCCGCCTTCAAATTCTGACAATCGCCGAGCTAATTGCTGGTAAACGCATCGACTACCCGCCGACAATCAACGTAACGCACAAGAGAGCACAGCGGGTAGAAGCACCTCTGCCAGAACAGTACGTCCTTGGAGAAGAAGTGGCGGCACTGCCAAGTAGGGCAGCCAAACCGAAAAAAACCAGTCGAAAAATACCGCGCAAGGCCTGAGTCACGTTGATATGGGATGATTGACTAAGACTTCCCCCGACACCCAGCTCCCTCTCTTGCCGGATTCGCCAACCCTGTACCCCCGGTCCATATCCTTCCCGCGAATTTGTGCGGGAACATGGAGCGTGCCGCGAAGCGGCTTCGAGGAGGCTCTTGTGACCAGGAATCTCATGATCAGGAAACTCGGGATTCTCGCCGGACTGGCGATCTTGCTGGGGATCTGCTCCGCCGCGCGGGCGCAGGAAACCGCGCCGCCGCCGTCGCTCGGCGATGTGGCGCGCAAGAACCGCGAGGAAAAGGCGAAGAACCCGCAATCATCAAAGCACACTCTGACCAATGACGACATCTTCACCAGTCGCGGCGTCAGCTCCATGGGTTCGGGAGCGGTGGCGAACGAGCCATCGCCGCGCGGCCAAAAAGTGGTCGCCGAAGTGTTGAAGAAACTGGATGTCGCGGAGCTCGCCTTCCAGAGGCTCGATTCCATGGACCGCGCGCAACTTGGCCTGGCTGTGCTGCGCGGAGACGGCCACGCCTTCCCCGGCCGCGAGGCCTGGGAGGAGCGCCTGTACCTGGCAAAAAACTTGTATGTTTCGCATGAGCGCACCCTGGGACGCGAGTTGCGACAACTGATGTCCGAAGCGCTCGCTCTGGAGGCCGCCAAAGTGCCGGAGACCGATCCGCGGTTTGCGGCTCTGGAAGAAAGACTGAAAACGGTGAGCGCGGGGGTTTCGCGCGAAGAGGCGGCGTTCAACGCCGTGATCGCCGAGGGACGCGAACTCGCGAAACAGCAGGAGAAGCCAACCGCAGGGGGCGATTGAAGCGCGAAGCAAATTAGTGGTAGTCTCGCGCCACCGGATTTTCCCGTTGGAAATTTCCGGAATCAATTCGCGTTGGAGGAAATTCATGATCAAGCAGCGAATCGGAATGTTTCTTGTGTGCGCCGTTCTGGCCGCCGCATCAATATCTCTCGCTCAAACCAAGCCTGCCGCCAAGGCTCCCGCAGCCCCGATGAAGGGCCCCGGAACAATGCTCGGCGAGGAGCAGTGGATGGACCTGCCCGCCGCCACGATGGTGGGAACTCCCTCGGTGCCCATGGGCGGCACGGTGAAGATTGCCGTGGTGCAAGGCGACCCCATGACCGCGGGACGCTCCTACACCGCGCGGCTTTCCTGCACCGACGGGACAAAGATTGCGCCGCACTGGCACCCCACCACGGAAAACGTGACGGTGCTGAAGGGCGCGCTGCAACTGGGGATGGGCTCCACGTGGAATGACGCGGCGATGAAGGATATCCCGGTGGGCGGATTTGTTTCCGCGCCCGCGCAAATGCGGCACTACGCCGGGTGCAAGGGCGATTCCATCCTGCAGATCCACGGCATTGCGCCGCTGGTGATTAATTTCGTCGCGCCGGGTGACGACAAGCCGGCGAAGTAGTTTTCGCCGCAGCAAATTTTCATGCAGCGCGGGAAACGCCGCTTGCGCGGCTGATCCCGCGCTTGCGTTTTGATTATTTCGCGCGCTTCCGGCGGCGCGCCGGCGGCGGCTTGGGCGGTCCCTGGCGCTTGGGTTTTGGTTTTCTCGAGGGCGGCCGCTCTTTCGGCGGAGCCTGCGGCGCAAATTTCGGCGGGGCCTGCTGGATTCTGAATCCCGTGAGACTCATTTTTCCTCCAGATCGTGGAAGCTCGTAAAATTCCAGCCGATTTCCTTGGAACTTTTGGTCATGTTGGTGAAATAGCTGTAAACGGAAACGGTTTCCGGTTCAGGACCGACGAAGAAATCCACGTCAATATCCTGACTTTCTCCGGGCTCGATTTCCCGCTGCTCGTCTTCATCGCTCCAATCGGATTTCCGCTCGCAGAGCATTGTCCACAGGAATTCCGCATTCCCGGCTTTCACCGGATCATCACCGGCTTGCAGCGTTTCGATGAGTTCGTCCGGCGCGGGAACAATCTGCTGCAACCGCGTGAGATGTGAAACCAGGGTGAGCAAAACGTCGCCGGTATTCTTCACCGTCACGGTGACGTGAACCAATCTCTGCTTGTGGCCGAGCTTCTTCACCACCACATCGTGCTTGATCTCCGCGCGGGGGAATTTCTGGCGGTGCTGGATGAACAGCATGTAAGTCCAGGCCGCGCCGACGAGAATGGCGAGAACGCTGAGAATATCCTTGGCAAGCGCGACGCCGTCTTTCACCGGCGCGGGCGCAGCGGGCGCAGCGGCGATTAGTGCGGCGCTGTTCACGGCGACATCATTTGCCGCGGCGATCGGCGGCGAAGTGATATCCGATGACGTAGCGACCGCCGCGACGAGCAGAAGAATGGGAACCGCGAATCCTTTAGCTGCGGGCAAAGGTCACCTCAGTGGCGCGGATTCTTATTCCTCGGTTAATACCCTGTCAAGTGAAATTGTGCGGGCAGGATGATGAAATGCCTAGAATCCCGGCGCGCCGGAAGCCGCGGGACGCGCTTCGGAAGGCGCTCCCGAGAGAACCGGCAAATTACGCCGGCCGAAGCGGAGCCGCTCAAAATAGGGCTGACCGAGCGACATGATTCCTGTGTACAGGTAACCCCAGACGAAGAGGAGCAGGAACGGAATGGTGGCGTAATTCTCGTTGCGGAAGGAATAGACAACCGTGGCGGCGAAATAGAGTCCCAGGCCAACTTCCGCATAAGGCAGCCAGCCGCCCTTGTTGCGATAGGACTTCCTGGACCAGCCGGCCTGCTTCGCTCCCCCGGTTTCCGCGCCGATGGAATATTTTGGCGTGCGCGCGAAGGCGGATTTCCGGCCGATGAGCGCTTCGATGACGGCAACGGCATTGCGGATGGAGATGCCAATCCCGATGGCCATCACGAAGGGCATGTAGAGAAAAGTGCGCTTCCACGTTTTGGGATGCAGGTTGCGCTGCGCGACGAGATAGAAACTGGAAATGGAACAGGTGGAAGCGAGGAACAGCGGCAGATCGATGACCAGCATCTGAAATGTGCCCTGATAGAAGCGCACGATCATGGCGGGCAGAAGCATGGTGGAAAGCAAAACCATCAGCGGATAACTGATGTTCGCGGTGAGATGAAAGATGGCCTCGAGCTTGACGTGCGCGGGCTGATCCGAACGCAGAACACGCGGAAGGATTTTCTTGGCGGTCTGCATGAGGCCCTTGGCCCAGCGCGCCTGCTGCGTTTTGAAGGAGGTCATTTCCACAGGCAGCTCGGAAGGGCACTCGATTTCCGGGAGATAGAGAAATTGCCAGCCGCGAAGCTGCGCGCGATAAGAAAGATCCGTATCTTCGGTGAGCGTGTCGTGCTGCCAGCCGCCGGCGTCTTCGATGGCGGTGCGGCGCCAGACTCCCGCGGTGCCGTTGAAATTGAAGAAGGTGCCGCGGCGGGAGCGCGCGCCGTGCTCGACAACGAAATGGCCGTCGAGGAGGATGTGCTCGACTTCAGTGAGGAGCGAGTAATCGGCGTTGAGATAAGTCCAGCGCGTCTGGACCATGGCGGTCTTCGCGCTGAAGAAATAAGGGAGCGTGCGGCGCAAGAAGTCGGGTGAAGGAAGGAAATCGGCGTCGAAGAT
>JBGOTC010000178.1:0-6767 GCA_041476305.1 Terriglobia bacterium | reverse complement strand
TTCGGGATGCCCGGGCTTGTAAACGTACTGATCGAAGAGCCATTCCAGGTCCTGGCCGGTGGCCTCGCCGATGGCTTCCACAAAATCGCTGGTGGTGGCCGTCTGGTAGCTGAATTTCCTGGTGTAGTGCTGGATGGCTTCTCGCAGATCGTGCAAATCAGATCTCAGGACAGCCTCGCGCGCGTTCAAGACGGAGCGCTGGTAGCGCACGGCGGCCATGCCGAGCAGGATGGTGATGATGGCGATGACCACCATCAGCTCGAGGAGTGAGAAGCCGAGAACCCGCGATGTTTTTCTACCAGTCGGCATATTTCGTTCCATCCATGGCCGTACCCTGCGACAGGGAATAAACCTCAAAAACATTCTTACCGCTCCAGGAGCGAGAATCGGGGTCATCCTGCACGGAGCGCAGGCCCCACTCCGCGCGTCCGGTCATGGGGTCCACGGGAATTTTGCGGAGGAAGCGGACTTTCTGGCCTGCGGCGGTGCTTCCCGCGCTGTTTCCGCCAAGCTGCACTCCATTGACTAGCGTTTCGAGGTCAGGTGGATAGCCTTCCGTGCCGACTTCCACGCGGATGAGGCCGCGGTCGGCGGCATCCTTGTAGCGGTCGATGGCGTCTTTCATTTCGCGCAGGGCGCGGCGAAGTTCGGCCTCGCGTCCGCGCTGGATTGTGGTGCGCGCGAGAGGTAAGGCGGCGGAGGCGAGGATGATCAGCACGCTGGTGGCAAGGATGAGTTCGAGCAGAGTCAACCCTGCGTTGGCTGGTAACCGTTTGCGGCGAGGATCAAGCATGATGCGCCTTCGTTTACTGCACGCGGATGTTGCTTTCGGCCGTCACGAGGGGAATCGGCCGGAGTTGGGAATCCTTGGCGTTCACCTGCACGATGGAAAGTTTCGTGTTGCCCGGCGCGAGCGCCTTGATGACCAGGGCCACGACGGTGCCGTTGCCGCTGATGCCGGGAAGATTCTGCATGCGCATGGCGGAAATGCTGACCTGTCCGTTGGGCTGGTCGATGCGCTGCACCAGCGCTTCCTGCGTGTCACCGGAGAGGAAGCCTCCGTGCCGGACCTCTTCGACGGAAATGACCGCGGGATTGTATTGGAGCAAGAGCGGGATCGAAGAGAGATCCTTTACGTTTTCAACGACGATGGCCACGGTGGTTGTCTCGCCCGGCTTCAAATTGAGAGATGCAGGATCGAAGCGCAGAGCCGGCGGGCCGTTGGGATTGGATGAAGCTACGGGAGGCTGATTTCCCACCGTCGGGCCGTTGGCGATGACCGGAACACCCGGAGTCATGGTCGGTTGCGATTGGCCTTGCGGCGGAGCCTGCGGAGGTTGCGCGAGCGGTTGCTGCGCGGAAGATTCGGAGACTTCGCGGGCCTGCGGGTTCGCTTCCGTCCCGGAAGCGATATTGCGCAGATTTTCGGCGGTAATCTCCGGCATACGCACCACATGCGGCGTCAACACGATGAGGACTTCGTTTTCCTCGTTCTCCGTATGATTGGTGGAGAAGAGGTAGCGGAGGATGGGAATTTTCGCCAGTCCCGGCCAGCCGGAAATATTATTCGTGTCGGTATGCTCAATAAATCCGGCGAGGACGTTTACTTCGCCATCCTTCAAGCGCACATCGTGCTCCGTCAATCTCTGGCTGATGATGGGCTGGTTGATGCCGCCAAGATTGACGCTGCCCGTGACCGAGGAGACTTCCACTCTAATGTGCATGGCGACATCACGGTTGGCAAGAATTCGAGGTGTGATGTCAATATTCACGCCGACATCCTGATAATTGAATTGCGTGTTGACCAATGCGTTGACGATTCCGCCGGTGGAGACGCCGCCAGTGCCGATGCCCGCGCCGAAGCTGCCGGTGGCGATGGGGACTTTATCGCCGATGCGAAGCGACGCTTTCATGCCGTCCACGGAGCGCAGCTCAGGATTTTGGATGAGCTTTGTCGAGCTGTCGTTCAGCATCACATTCACAGTGGCGCTGGGGAGAACAGCTGTGTAGTCCGCCGTGGAAAGGTGTTGCAACTGGTTGAGCGGCAAAGATGGAGTGGTAGTGGTGGTGCCGGTCCCCGTCGAAGTGCCCGGGGGAGCGAACTGCACGGACATGTTGGTGCTGGGCAAAATGCCAAGGTCGCGCAAGCGGTCGCGGCGCGCCTGCAGGACTTCCACCTGGATGACCACTTCGGGCTTGGCTTTGTCGAGCGCGTCAATAATCTCGCCGACAAGGCGAACCCGGTCCGGCGTATCACGGATGACGATAGCGTTTTGCGAAGGAACGGAATTGATGTGCGTGATGGTGTTGAATAGAACGCGGATGGCGCTGACGATGTCGGTCAGGTCCTTATCGGCGGTGACGTTGGAGAGCCGGAAGGTGCGGATGATCTCCTCTTCGTAATCTTTGCGCTTGGTCTGCTCGGCCACGAAAATGACGTTGCTGGTGACCGGCTTCCAAAATGCGTTCGACTGCAGTGCGGTGATATCGAGAGCTTCCAAGTAGGTGACACTGGGAAGTTCCACGGAAATGCGATGGGTCCCCGTCGTGAAGGCTGGATCGAATATGACGCTAAGTCCCGCGAGCTGGCCGATGGTTTCGAAGATAATCCTGGCGTCGTTGGTCATCTTCAGCTTAATAGGCGCGCGGGAAAGGGGCATGAGCTGTGGCGGGCCTTCCATCAACTTTGGTTGTGCGGGAGGCGCGGCAGAAGGGCCACCGGGGCCGGCCATTTTCGCGCCGATGATCTCGAGCGTGTGCTGAGCTTCCTGCGCGGCGAGAGCGTTGGAAGGGTCGATGGCGGCGGCCTTCTGGAATTCAGCGAGGGCCTGCTGCAGGTCGCCTTTCTCGCGGAGCTTCTGCCCCTGGGTGACGTGGAAGCTGGCGGCTTGGAAGCGCAGGCGCTCGGCCCTCAACTTGTATTCGGTGTTTTTGGGGTCTTCGCGAAGGGCGCGCTGGTAATGGATGAGAGCGGAATCGTAGTCCTGCAAGAGCTCGGCGTCGCGCCCTTGCTTGGCTTCCTGGTTGCCCTTCGGGCAACCGGAAAGGAGCAGCGCGACACATCCTACAAGAGCCAAAATTGGGAGACGGGACTTTGGCATATAGTAAAGACGCCGATAACGAGTTTTTAGTTTAGCACCCAGTTCCGAGATGCGACAACAACGCGACAAGATGGCTGCTTGCTTCTGGTTAACAGCGGCGGCTAAGATAACCGGACGTGGCGAAGAAGCCTTCCAACAAGAAAAGCGGGGACCGGCCGGGCGAGCAGGTGGTGGCGCAGAATCGTTCTGCAAGCTTCCACTATGACCTGGTGGAGCGATTTGAGGCCGGGATTGTGCTCCGCGGAACGGAAGTGAAAGTCCTTCGCGAAGGAAAGGCGAATATCCGCGAAGGATACGCGGTGGTGCGCGGGGGCGAGCTGTGGCTGGAAAAAGTTCACATTGCGGAGTACGGAGCGGGCGGGCCGTGGAACCACGCGCCGCTGGGGTCGAGAAAGCTCCTGATGCACAAGGAAGAGATCAGAAAACTTTTCGGCAAGACGCAGCAAAAGGGACTGACGCTCATCCCGACCCGGATTTTTTTCCGGAATGGCATCGCCAAGGTTGACCTGGCATTGGCGCGCGGAAAGAAGGATTGGGACCGGCGGGGAGAAGAGCGGAAGAAAGAAGCGGATCGCGAAGCAAAGGAAGCTATCTATCGTTCCCGGAGGCGTTAAGACACGGCCATGAATATTACCCAGGAATCCCGCGCGGCAGCGGCAATCGAAACGCAGGCGCTCGTGAGTTACGTTTACGAGGAGGACGATCCTATTCGAGGGAGAATCGCGGAATTGGATCAAGCGGCGAATGGTTTATTGCAGCGGCTGGCGAAGGGCGGCGAGCTGACCGGCAAGGGGCTGGAGATGACGATGGTCCATGCGCCCGCAGGGTTAAAGGCGGAGCGGTTGCTGCTCGTGGGGGCAGGGGAAAAAGAAAAGTTCAATGTGGGCGACTTGCGAAAGATCTCCGGCGCGGCGTTGCGCTTTCTGAAATCGCGGGGAGTACAACGCATGGCGTTCCTCGCTCGCGAGGGCGATGCGACGCCATCCTCCGCGGAGGCGGTGACGCAGGGATTGCTTCTGGCGGATTTCGAGGGAGACAAGTACAAGACAAAGAAGAAAGAAAGTGGCCCGATGGAATCAGGCGCGCTTGTGGGATGGGATGCCGGCGCGCAGAACTCCATCGAGCGGGGGCAAATTATCGCCGAATCACAGAACCTGACACGCGAACTGGCCAATGAGCCATCGAACAAGATGACTCCGGTGACACTGGCGGACCGCGCGGCAGCCATGGCGAAGGAAGAGGGCCTGGCGTGCGAGATTCTGGATGAGAAGAGAATTGCGGAGTTGAAGATGGGCGCGCTGCTCTCCGTATCGCAGGGCAGCGTGGAGCCGCCGCGACTCATCGCCATCACTTACACTCCCGCGCAGGCCACTGCGAACGGACCCGTGCTGGGGCTGGTCGGAAAAGCGGTGACATTTGACACCGGCGGAATTTCCATCAAGCCTGCGGCGGACATGGACAAAATGAAGTTCGATATGTCGGGCGGGGCGGCGATGATCGGCGTGATGCGCGCGCTGGCACGCTTGAAGCCCGCCATCAAAGTGATCGCCGTGGTGCCCGCGACGGAGAACATGCCGGGAGGGCGGGCGCAGAAGCCGGGTGACGTGCAGATTGCGATGTCCGGGAAAAGCATCGAAGTCCTGAATACGGATGCCGAGGGACGGCTAATCCTTGCGGATGGGGTAACGTATGCGCGCAAGCTGGGCTGTACGCACCTCGTGGATGCGGCAACGCTGACGGGCGCGATTGTGGTGGCTCTGGCGGGAGTGAATACCGGAGTGTTTGGGATTGATGCGGCGTTTACCGAGCGCATTCTTGCATCGGCGCGCGCGGCGGGCGAAAAAATGTGGCCCATGCCGATGGATGATGAGTACCGCGAGATGGTGAAAGGCAGTGTGGCGGATATCCAGAACGTGAGCAACAGCAAGGGCGGGGGAGCCATTACCGGCGCGATGTTCATTCGCGAATTCGTGGACGACGTGCCGTGGGTACACCTGGACATCGCGGGGACGGCATGGCTGGATGACGCGAAGCCGTGGATGGCGAAGGGCGCGACGGGCGTGGCGGTGCGGACGCTGGTTGATCTGGCGATGAATTTCCCGGGGAAGTAAGGCGAGACGACATCCGCTCGGGGGCGACAATCCCGAGCAGGTTGAGCGCGGCAACCAGTTGGGCCTCAACGAGAGAGCAGAGAATCAGCAGGAACGATTTTCGCGTGGGGTCTTCCTCCGAAAGAATGTGGTGCTTGTGGTAGAAGTTGTTGAAGGCCTGCGATAACTCAAAGCAATACTTCGCGACGAAAGCAGGCTCCTGCGATTTCAAGGCAGCTTCGACCCGTGTGCCGCGGGATCCCGCGAGCAGGACGAGTTCCCAGATATTGTCACCTTCCGCAGCAGCCATCATTGCGTTCAGAGAAGCGAGGCCGGCGGGTCCGTAGGAAAGCTTGACGTCGAGGGGACTCCCACCGGATTGTTCGAGGGCCTTCCTCCAGATTCCCTTGATTCGCACGACCGCGTATTGACAGTACGGGCCAGTTTCTCCTTCAAAGCTCAGCGCATCCCTAAAGTCAAACGCGATGATGGTGTTCCGCGTGAAGCGCACCATGAAATATCGCAACGCGCCGATGGAAATGGCTTTGGTGATTGCTTCGCGTTCGACTGGTGGCAATTCGGGATGGCGCTGGTCAACTTCCGCGCGCGCAGCGGCTTCGAGCTTGTCAAGCAAGTCGTCGGCTTTGACTCCCAGCCCACGACGGCCGCTCACTTCGACATAACTGCGCTTGGCATCTTCGGGGGAGAGCTGGTAACCCATTTCGGCGGCGCAACGGGGAGTGAGCGCGACAATTTCGTAGCTGAAATGAGTGGAACGGTTGGCCTGATCTTCGAAGCCCAGCGCGCGGAGACCGGCGATGACGATGTTTTGCAAATAGCTCTGGCGGGTGTCAATGACGTTGTACACGCGACTGGCGCGGCCGAAGGACGGCGCGTCCTTCTCGCCCATGTCGGCGCGGCTGGTCCACACGGTGTGCCCATCGCGCGTGGTGTGAAAACGGGCGTAGTGGAAATCCTTTCCTAATAATCCAAACTTCCACATCTGGTAGGCAATGTCCTTGCCGACGTAGGTCACTGTGCCATTTGAACGAACGATCACTTTGGAATCGTCGTCCGCGGTGCCGTCCGAATTGTCCTCAGCGGGAGCAGCATCGCCCAAACGCATCACCCAGCAGCCCGCTGTCTTTCCAGCGTTGGAGAGATGAATGGCGCCGCGCTGCTGCAGCTGGGCGAAGGCCATGTCCCAGAAATTCAGCTTCAGGATTTCACTTTCGCGGGGAAGGACGTCATAGGTGATTCCCACGCGGTCCATTGTGTTCAGGTGAGCGTGCACGATGGCGTCGGAAACTATTTGGGCGATGTCCGCCTCCGCGCCGTGGCCCTCTTCGATGATCTTCAAGGTATCGGCACGGAGTGTGAGACGCGATTTATCTTCTTCGAGGAAAGTTGTGACGCGCGCGTAGAGATCCCAGCAGTAGTAATCGAACTTCGGCGCGGCGGCCAGGGCCTTCACTTCGGCGGGAGACTTCTTCTCGATGTGCACGAAGCCGAGGACGACGTCGGCAACCTGGACGCCGGTGTTATCAATGTAATTCTGGACTTCGACGCGCTGGCC
>JBGOTC010000177.1:0-6846 GCA_041476305.1 Terriglobia bacterium | reverse complement strand
GGTCGCGCCTTCGCGCTCCACCGTGCTCATCAGCGGGGAGAGCGGCACCGGCAAGGAACTCATTGCCAAGGCCATTCATTCCGCATCCACGCGCGCGGACAAACCTTTCGTGCCGGTGAACACCGGCTCCATCCCCGTGGACCTGCTGGAATCGCAGCTCTTCGGGCACGTCAAGGGAGCGTTCACCAGCGCCGTCTCCTCCAAGAAAGGCCTTTTCGAGGTCGCCGATCAGGGCACCATTTTCTTCGACGAAATCTCCACCATCAGCTCGGAGACGCAGGCCAAATTGCTGCGCGTCATTCAGGAACGCGAATTCATGCGCCTGGGAGGCACGGAGACCATCAAGGTGGACGTGCGCATCGTGGCCGCCTGCAATCAGGAGTTGCTCACCCTCGTCCGCGAAGGCCGTTTCCGCGAAGATCTTTACCACCGCCTGAACGTCATCTCGCTTCAGCTTCCCCCGCTGCGTGATCGCAAGGAGGATGTCCCGCTGCTGCTCGAACATTTCCTGCGGCGCTACTGCGAGGAGAATTCCAAGACTTCCCTGCGTTTCACCAATGCCGCCTTGAAACTCCTGATGGATTACGATTGGCCCGGCAACGTGCGCGAGTTGGAGAACGTTGTGGAACGCGCGGTCGTGCTCGCCACCGGTGACCAGTTGGGCGAGGACTTGTTGCCGGATAGCCTTCGCGGCATGGAGTTTGTCCCCGGCATGCGCCTGCAGCTTTCCGAAGTCTACCCGCCGCTGCCCGGCGAACCCGGGTCGCGCGCCGGCGCCGATAACCCGCGCCCCTCACTTTTTCAAATGGTCGAGGAAGTCGAGCGGCGCATCGTTTCTGAAATGCTCGAACGTACCGGCTGGAATCAAACGGAGGCGGCGGAGAAACTTCAAATCCCGCTTTCCACTCTCAATCAGAAAATTAGACGGCTGGGCATTGAACTTCGGCGGCGCGGAGTGGGGCGCGATGGCGCGGCCGCGGCCGGAAAATAAAATCTCACCGGCCACAAGTCCCTGAACGAAAGTTTGCCTTGGAGTTATTCCTCCCGCGTGGCGGTTTCCGCCTGTTTTTCCTTGCCGTAACCCTTGGGCATCAACGTCGTAGCCAAGTCGACACCGCTTAAATCCACTCCCTCAAGATCGGTTTCCCGCAGGATGGTTACGCCCATATCCGCGCCATGGAATTTCGCGCCGCGGATGTTCGCCAGGCGAAAATTGGCGTTGCGCAAATTCGCGCCCTCGAAGTTGACGCCCTGCATGTCGCAGCGGAAGAACTCGATGCCGCTCGCCTGCGCTTCCCTCAGGTCCGCTCTGGGCAAAATCGCTTCCGTCAGGTCCGCGTTGCGGAGATCCGCGCCGCGCAAATTTGCTTTGGTCAGGTTTACGCGCACCAGTTTCGCTTTTCGGAAGTTCGCGCCGTCCAGTCGCGCGCCGGTCAGGTTTGCGTGGGAGAGGTTGGCTCCCTGCAAGTCCGCCCGGGAAAGCTGCGCCCCTTCCAGGTTCGCCTGCGCTCCGCCCGGCTCGCCGCGGTGAAACTTTCCGTGCGCTTCCAGGATATCGCTCAGGCGCTTGCCGCCGTGCCGCAGACTCCTGGGCGAGCGAAGTCCGCTGCCCCCGCCGAAGACCTTGTCGAAAAACCCCATCGTTCATCCTCTTTCGTGGTGTTGTGCGTTCCATTCTACAGAAAATGCGTCCGCTGCACACGCAGGCACGCCCCGCGGCGCTCCGCCCGGCCGCAGTTGTGGTACCGTTAATTCTGTCGGGAGACCCGCCATGCGCCGCGCCCCGTTTGCTTACTACTTCACCTTTTCAGGATTGGTTCTGCTCCTCGCGCTCGCCGGCCTCTCCGGCTGCTCCGCGGCGCGCGCCCAGGATTCCAACTCCGAATTTGTCGCCAACTTATCTTCCGGCCGCGTCATCATCTGCGTCGCGCGCGACGCCATGCTGGTCGGCGCGGCCAGCGAATCCACCGAGCCCGGCTCGCACTCCCCGCTTTTTGTCTCCATGAATGGCGGTCACGTCGGCGTCCTGCTCGGGGCCACGGAATGGGTGGAGTTGCACACCACCAGACCTTCCGTGCGTATGGATGCGGAACTCGCCGCCGTCGGCAATATAGGCGCCCGCCCCAGCGTCGCACTCGAGCAGAATGAAGCCGGCGAGATCGAGGCCGTCGGCATCGCCTTCCTCGAGCGCTTTCGCGTCATCGCCGCGCGCCTGCACCACGATCTCGGCCTCAAAGGCGATGAGCCGGTCATTCAGATGATTATCGCCGGCTATACCAAGGGCTATGGCCCGGAAGCGTGGCTCTTGAACTACCGCGTCCGCCAGCGCGAGCTTCGCGACGGCTACATGGATACCCAGGCCCTGCGGCCAAGCTACATCCAGCTCTACCCCCCGGAAAAGAATGAGCCGCGAACGCTGGTCGAGGTTCGCTACCCACCCGAAATTCCCGGCCCCACCCTCCTACAACTCTTGGGGCAGAACGACGCGCGCCTTCGCCCCGTGCGAACAGCCGACCCCAAGGTCAATCAGGCCGCTCAGTACATTCTCGATGGGGCGGCCACCCGCGCCGCCGGCGAACCCACTTCCATTTTTCTGCGGGATGCCCTGACCGCCACGAAATCCCAGGAAAGCAAGCTCACTCTCGCCATCCTCCGCGATAACGATCGCTTTGACTGGGTCATCCCGCCGCCGGAACCTTTGCGCAAGCCCAGTGACGAGAAACGAGACCCCACCGCGCCCACACTCCGCGCCCCGCACAAAGACCATTAGCCGGCCGCGGTGAGTTCACGATACTTACTGGCAGGTGATTCCTTGGAATTGCGAAGGGAGGGCACGGCTCTAGCCGTGCCGTAGAGCCGGCAAACAACCTCTAGGCTTTAGCCCCAGGAAAATCCGCAGTTGGGAGGGCACGGCTTCAGGCGTGCCGTAGAGACGGCAAACAACCTCGGGGCTTTAGCCCCTGGAAAATCCGCAGTTGGGAGGGCACGGCTTTAGCCGTGCCGTAGAGACGACCACCAACATGGGGGCTTTAGCGCCTGGAAAATGCGCAGTTGGGAGGGCACGGCTTCAGACGCGCCGTAGAGACGGTAAACAACATCGGGGCTTTAGCCCCGCGGCGCGCCCTACTTCGATTTCCCGGCGTACTGCTCTTTCACCCGCGCGCTCTTTTCCGCCACGGACTTCGCCAGCTCTTCCTTATAAGCGACCAGCCGCCACGCGATTTCCGCGTCATAAGTAGCGATAATCTCCGCCGCGAAGATCGCCGCGTTCACCGCGCCGGGCTTGTCAATCGCCATCGCCGCCACCGGCACGCCCGCCGGCATCTGCACGCTGGAAAGCAGCGAGTCCCTTCCCGAGAGAACTGTGGTCGCCATCGGCACGGCGATAATAGGGAGCGTCGTGATCGCCGCCATCACTCCCGCCAGATGCGCCGCCCCTCCCGCCGCCACGATAATCGCTTTCAGCCCACGCGAGCTGGCGGTGGAGGCGTACTCATGTGTCCGGGCTGGTGACCGGTGCGCCGACGTCACCTCGATCTCGTAGGGGATGCCGAACTTCTCCAGCATCTTCGCCGACTCCGACATCACCGGCAGGTCAGTGTCCGACCCCATCACAATCCCAACCAGCGCTCCTGTCGTCTTTTGCTCGCTCACGTCTCCCCCAAGTTCGTCAAGCCGCCTGCTCAGTCTCCCGCCGCTGAGCCCTGCTTCGCGGCGCGCCGGGCAATGTCTGTGCGGTAATGCGCCCCCTCAAACCGTATCTTACGAACGGCGGCATAGCAAGTGTCGAGGGCGGCGCCTAGATCGGACCCAGTTCCGGTAACGCCAAGCGATCTTCCACTAGTTGTGTAGTAAATGCCGGAGTCTTTCCGGGTCCCGCCGTGAAAGACCTTGACCCCGGGAGTCGCGCCTGCTTCAGCCAGGCCGGTGATCGCTTGGCCGGTCTTCGGATGATCGGGGTATCCAAGCGTAGCCATGATAACGCACACGCTCGAGTCATGCTTCCAGCGGATAATCCGCGGTTCGAGCTTCCCGCCGGCGCAGCTCGACAGCGCCTCAGCCAGGTCGAAATCCATTCTCAATACAATGGCCTGTGTCTCGGGGTCGCCCATCCGGCAATTGAACTCTAGCACCTTGGGCCCATCCGCGGTCATCATCAACCCGAAGTAGAGGAACCCGTTGTACCGCCGACCCTCCGCCACCATTCCGCGGATCGCCGGAGCCACAATCTCCTTTTGGATTCGCGCTCCCAAGTCGGCGGCAAGAAGTTCGTCGGTTGAAAAGGCGCCCATCCCCCCTGTGTTCGGTCCCTTGTCGCCGTCGAAAACGCGCTTGTGGTCCCGCGCCGGTGCCAGGGGAGCAATTCGCTCGCCGTCGGTCATCACGATTAAAGAAAGTTCTTCGCCCACCAGCGTCTCTTCGAGCAGAACGCGGGATCCACCCTCTCCAAATTCGCGCTTGTTCATCATGCGGTCGAGGAAGGTCATCGCTTCTTCCAGATTTGCCGCCACCAGCACGCCTTTCCCCCCGCACAAGCCATCGGCCTTGATCACCACCGGCCATTTCATCGCGCCGAGCGCCGCAATCGCATCGGCCGCCGAATCGAAAACGCCGAGATTCCGCGCCGTGGGAATATTCTGGCGCTGCAAAAACTCCTTTGCGAAAACCTTGCTGCCCTCGAGCTGCGCCGCTGCCTTGCTCGGGCCAAAAAGTTTCATCCCGCGCCGCGCAAATTCGTCGGCCACTCCCGCGACCAGCGGTCCTTCAGGACCCACGACGGTCAAGTCCGCGCCCAACCTCTCCGCAAGCGCGGCCATCGCTGAAACATCCTTCACATCCACGGCAACACACTCCGCTTCGTCGCCGATCCCGGCATTTCCCGGCGCGCACCAGACTTTCGTCACACTCGGGCTCTGCGCGAGCTTCCACACCAGCGCGTGCTCGCGTCCCCCGCCGCCGATCACGAGAATTTTCATCGCGTGGCAACGATAGTCGCTGCGCGCAGAGATTGTCAACCGCGGCCCGCGGCGCCGCGCGCGCGGCTGCTCATCAACTTCGCGCGCAATCTGGCGCTGCGGCTCCGCTTGCCCTTCATCGCAACTCGTGTTGTTATCTGAAGCTGCGGAATTGTCCGCATGCGCCAACATGATTGTTTCCTGGGATATTGCGCTCATTTTCGCTGTGCTCGGAATCCTGATTCCGTGGCGCGGCGCGGTGCGCGTCCGCAAACTCCTCGCGCGGCCGCGGGTCACCGGCATGGATCGCCTGGTCATCTATGCTTCGACCATTGCATTTCAATGGCTGCTCGCCGGCGTCGTGGTGTGGCGTTGTTTCGTGCACGGGATATCCGCTGACGAGCTTGGCCTGCCGATACGTTCCCCCGCGGCAACCCTGATCTGGGCCGCGGCCCTCGTCGTCGGCCTCGGCTCGATCCAATACATCGGCATTCGCCGCACCGCGCAAGTCGAGACCTCCCCGCCATCGCGGCTGCGCGAAATCTCATTGCGCCTGATGCCCGGCTCACTGATCGAGGCGCTTGTCTTCGGCGCTCTCGCCATCACCGCATCGGTGTGTGAGGAGTTTCTCTATCGCGGGTTCGTGTTTGCAGTGCTCTTCGCTTCCACGGGATCCGCCGCCTTCGCGATTGCCGGCTCCTCTTTGCTTTTTTCCCTCGCGCACATTTACCAGGGCCCCCGCGGTCTCGTTTCCACGCTCATTTTTGGTCTGCTCCTCGCCGCCAGCCGCTATTTCACAGGGAATCTTCTGCCGGCCATGGCCGCGCATCTTGTCGTCGACCTCATGGCCGGCTTGCTCGCGGCCCGCTACTTGAAGACCTCGCAACCCTCCCCCGAATTGGTCGAAGACCTCCATCACTGAGCAAGCTCCCATGCCCACATCAGATACAGTAATAATTAATATACTACATAGTAACATACGGGTCCCCGCGAGTCACGTCATCCTTGAGGTGATCAACGCTTATGGCGTGGCCCTCAACAGGACCCAGGTCGAAAAGGTCCAGCTCTACTTTGGACTCTTACTCCTTTGGAATCAGAAACTTAGCCTGACCTCAATCACCGATTTGCGTGAAATCCTCCACCGGCACTTCGGCGAGTCCTTATTCGCCACCAAATTCATCGAATTCGGCTCCAGTCGGCTCGCCGACGTTGGTTCCGGAGCAGGATTTCCAGCTCTGGCTCTCAAGATTGCAGCACAAGAACTACAAGTCTTTTTGATTGAACAACATACAAAAAAGTGTGTGTTCTTGAATGAGGCCGTCCGGATCTTGGGTCTCTCAAGTGTTCGTGTTTTTCGATCGCCCTATGAGGCGCTTCCGCCTGAGCACCACAATTTCGACTTCATCACCTCGCGAGCCGTCGGAAACCACAAGAGGCTCCTGAAATGGGATCAATCGCGGCTTGGTTTTGGCGGAAGAGCCGTTTTTTGGCTTGGATCGTCGGACGCAGCGAGGATTCTCACCACACCAGGCTGGACCTGGGCCCCCCCATACCCTATCCCCAACACCAGAAACAACGTCATTTTGACTGGAAAATACTCACAATAAACGACTTAATTCAATTGTTTCACGTGGAACAATTTGGTCGCTTTCCACTTTCTGTTTCAGCGCTGTTCAACACTGGTTGGTTGTGCTCCATGGCTTCCGGCATGGCCTGATCAATTTGTTTCACGTGGAACAATTCAGCTCCCAGGGACGAGAACTCGTGATCAAATTGTTTCACGTGAAACATATTGCACACGAGTATCAACTCATGCTACTTTCTTGTTCCCAAGGGGCCACCTTTGGGACGAATTATCGCGATTGCCAATCAGAAGGGTGGGGTCGGGAAG
>JBGOTC010000176.1:0-6866 GCA_041476305.1 Terriglobia bacterium | reverse complement strand
ATCTGGAAGGCGGCGCCAGCTACGTGCGTTGGGAAGGCGTCGGCGAATTTCTGGTATCGAGTGATGGGCGGCTCATCACCTGCGGAGTCCTGGGCGACGCCCCGGGAGAATCTTTTCAGGTGTATTTGCTGGGCCAGGCGCTCTCCTTTGCGCTGGTGAGGAGCGGCTTCGAGCCTTTCCACGCAACCTGCGTGGTCGTGAACGGCGAAGCGGTGGCATTCCTGGGTGACAGTGGATTCGGAAAATCAAGTCTTGCGGCATATCTTTTGAGCGTGGGCGACCGGCTGCTGACGGACGATTTGCTTCTGTTGCAGGAACGCGCGGGCGGGTTTCTGGCGTATCCGGGCCCGCCGCGGATCAAATTGTATCCGGACATGGCCCGTAAGTTTTTGGGCGGCGTGGACGGAGGCGTTCCGATGAATCCGCAGACACCAAAGCTGGTGATGCCGCTGGAACGCGGACGAATCTGCGATACGCCGGTCATCCTTCGCGCGATCTATGAATTGTCTCCCCCGCACGACATGGAAGATTCGCAGAGAGTCGAATTTGAATCGCTGACCACTCGGGAAGCCTTCGTGGAACTCTCCTGCAATACATTCAATTACGTGATTCTGGATGGCGACCGCGTGCACCGCCAATTCAAGGAGACCACGCGCATCGTGAACGAAGTGCCGATGAAGAGACTTCTGCATCCGAGATCGCTGGACTGTTTGCCCCTGGTGCGAGAAGCCATTCTCGAGGATCTGGCCGGCAAGGGCGCGAAATCACATTCATGAACAGGCTAAAACGATTTGCGGGACTCTCCCGAGCGGAGCGAAAGCTTCTGCTGCGCACGTTATTTGTTGTTGGCTCCATTCGCGCAGGGCTCTGGGTCCTGCCGTTTCGCGTGGTGCAGCGGCAGGCGTTCAAGGCCAGGAAAAAAGAAGAGCGACCTCAGTCCGTGGAGCAATACGTCTGGGCCGTGAGAGCGGTAAGCCGCTGTGTTCCGGGCGCAAGTTGTTTGACGCAAGCGCTGGCGGCTCAGGTGCTGCTGACCCAGGCGGGCTACGCTCCGCGCGTGGAAATTGGCGTGGCAAAAAACGAGAGGAACCAATTCCGGGCGCACGCCTGGCTTGTGCTCGGAGACCAAGTTTTGGTTGGCGGGATGGGGGTAGAACGCTATACTCCGCTCGTGGCGTGGGAGAAAGGAAACTAACGAAATGTCCCTCTCATTTTCCATGCGTGTGACCAGCGCTCCCGACGTTATTTTTCAAACGGTTGGCGATGAGGCGGTGCTGCTCAATCTGAAGACATCGCTCTATCTGGGGCTAAACCCTGTGGGGACCCGCATGTGGATGGCGCTGACCGGAGCGAATTCCATCCAGGCGGCCTATGAATCCTTGCAGTCGGAATATGATGTGCCGGCGGACCAACTTCGCCGGGACCTGGAAGAATTTTTGGGAAGACTGAATGAATATGCATTGATCGGGCCTCCAACGGACACTCCAGCCGCTCCGAAAAACACCGAGAAGGTTTAATGAGTGGAATTGTCGGAATCCTGCACCTTGACGGTGCTCCGGTGGACCGTCGAGTGGTGCAGCGCCTGACCGATTTTCAAGCCTACCGCGGTCCCGACGCTCAAAATATCCGGGTCAATGGAAATGTCGGGCTGGGCCACACCCTGCTCAAGACCACGAATGAATCCGAGCGCGAGCGCCAACCCTCTTCTCTTGGGGATGACGTGTGGATTGTGGCCGACGCTCGTGTGGATGCACAGCGGGAATTGATCGCGCAACTTCAGTCGCAGGGTCAAGAGGTAACTGCAGGAGTTATCGACGCCGAGTTGATCCTGCATGCCTACCACGTTTGGGGCGAAAACTGTGTGGAGCACCTGCTCGGTGATTTTGCCTTTGGGATATGGGATGGGTCGCGGCAGCGCCTTTTTTGCGCGCGCGATCAGATGGGCGTCAAGTGTTTCTACTACGCTCACGTCGGTTCGTGCGTCATCTTCAGCAACACTCTTGATTGTATCCGCCAGCATCCCGTGGTCTCCGACCGGCTGAATGACCTGGCCATTGCGGATATCCTTCTGTTTGAAATGAATCTGGATCAGGCGACCACAAGTTTCGCCGATATCCAGCGCCTGCCCCCGGCGCACAAGGCGGTGTGGACAAGCTCAGGCGTTCGCCAGAGCCGCTACTGGTCCGCTCCCATTGAGGACCCCGTATTTTACAGACGAGCCACGGATTACACGGACCGTTTTCTGGAATTGATGAAGCAGGCCGTGGGAGACCGGATGCGCACCTCCCGGGTGGGGATTTTCATGAGCGGCGGGATCGATTCGCCCGCGATCGCCGCTGTGGCCACGGAATTGTCCCGGAAACATTCGCCCCCCATCCAGCTCCGGGCATTCACGAAAACCATCGCGCATCAGCCGCAAGAAAG
Source organism: Terriglobia bacterium (assembly GCA_041476305.1). Taxonomy (GTDB): domain Bacteria; phylum Acidobacteriota; class Terriglobia; order Acidiferrales; family UBA7541; genus DASTCZ01. Next base: position 4,442 of record JBGOTC010000176.1, on the reverse strand, counting down.
TTATTACGCGGGCATGGTCGCGGAACACCTTGGAATCCCCATCGAATTCCTCGACTGGGAAAAACATTCGGCGCATTCCGACTGGGAGCAACAGCAAATCCGCACGTCGGAGCCCGTCAATAACATCAATAGCCTGCCCATCCGTCCGACGCGCTGGGAACAATTCGGGTCGGGCATCAGGGTATTCCTCCAGGGAGAGGGACCCGACAACGCACTTTCCATCGAGTGGCGGCCTTATGTTTCGTACCTTTTCCGGCGAAGACTCTTCGGACGCCTACTTTTGGATACTTGCCAGTACCTGGCATGGCATCGGCGGCTCCCCTTTTGGGGCAAGATTTCCCGGAGATTTCGGAATGGCCGAATCAGAACGGAGGGAGGCCCTGCGTTTCCTTCCTGGTTGAACGCGGAATTGGAATCGCACTACGCATTGCGCGAGAGATGGGAGAAATTCTACAGTCCGCCGCCCATTGTTCATCCCGTTCGCCCGCTGAATTACGCGCTGCTCCATATTCCCGGCGAATTTCAGGAACTGTTTCGATCCTTCGACGCACAAACCACGCATGCTGCGCTGGAAGTCAGGTACCCCTTCATGGATTTGCGCGTGCTGCGCTTTTTCCTGACGGTCCCATCCATTCCGTGGTGCCGCTCCAAATACCTGTTGAAGCGGGCGATGAGGGGCAGGCTGCCCACTCAGGTGCTTGAGCGCCCGAAGGAAGGAGTGGCGAACGCTCAAGTCATGATGCCGGTGGTGCAGAACGAGCTGGGGCCGCTCAGACCCGCGCCGGAGTTCGAGAGATTTGTGGATTTGAAGAAGCTGCCTGCCGCAATCAGCGATGATCCCTGGGCGGCCGGCAGTGTCCTATTGGCACGACTGCTGAATCACTGGTTGCAAAACTCCTACCACTATGTTCATAATACTGCCGAGGAGGGTGTCCCTGATGAATTCATCCCCGAAGCACCCCAAGGATACGGCGGTCAAAAGGCCCTATAGCAAGCCTGAACTTCAGGTATACGGCAATTTGGCCGAAATCACGAACTCCTCCACGAACCGTACCGGCAAGAAGACGGATCCGGGTTGCCACACAGGGCGCACGCACTAATTAGTTTGAGTGGGGAGGGCTTCACTCGAAGGCCGTGTTGCTGAAAGCCCTGCAAGTGCATCGCATTCGGTTCTGCGTTTCATATGCCCGCCGCCAACTTTTTCCGTAACCTTGGCTTGTTTGTCCGCAATGATTTTCTGAATCCCGCCACCTGCGCTGGAATCCGCGCCGAAATGTCCGCCGGTGAAGCGGAGAAGGCCTTGATCTATGAGACGGCCTCCGACAACGGAGTGCTGGACGAAAGCGTCCGAAAGTCATTCAGCGTCCTCGTGGAGCAATCCACCAAGGCCATGCTGAAAGAACGTATCGCCGCGCTGAAGCCGCTGGTGGAAGAGCACTTTCAAATGCCGCTTGGGAAACTCGAGTCACCCAGTTTCTTGAGCTATGGCCAGGGCATGTATTTCAAGCGGCACCTGGATGCCACCGAGCATCCGGATATCGCGGCGAGAAAAGTTTCGCTGGTGATCTTCCTGAGCGCCCGCGCAATGGAACCCGCGGCGGATTGCTATGGAGGAGGAGCCCTGACTTTCTACGGGCTGATGAAGGGACCCAAATGGGAAGACTGCGCCTTTTCATTGGAACCCGACCTTGGATTGCTGGTCGGCTTCCGTTCCGATACTCCGCATGAAGTGCAGCCGGTAACGTTCGGCCAGCGGTGCACGGTGGTAAGTTGGTTCCGGGCAGAAGCCTAGGCCGCCATTTTCATCTCTGCTCAACCCGTTTTCCGCAGAGCGTTGCAATTCATTCCATCAGCTGCGCTCTTTTTTCCCAGCATACATATAGAATGACGCCTCCAGGCGTGAGCCGCCGTTGCGTCTCTCGCCCGCAGCGCGCGGCATCGAATGGCCGCCTCTTGGAAGAACTCGACAAGGGAGCCACGATTGATTGTGCTTGGATTGGGGTTCACGGACCATGACGCGTCGGCCGCTCTTGTGGTGGATGGCCGGCTGAAGACTGCCATCGCCAAAGAACGCCTGACCCGCCTCAAGCACGACGGTAGGAAATTTGGAAGCAAGGCGCTTGCACTCGATCTGCCAATTCAATACTGCCTCGACGCGAACGGTTTGAAGGCCGGCGATGTGGACCTGGTGGTTTGGAATCAAGTCGATCATATCTCTCCGAAACTGCTCACCATCCAGCTGGTTCTTGAAGGTGCGCAAACATTTTCCGGAAAGCGTCTCCTGGTATTGCCACACCATTTCGCGCACGCGTGCGCCGCGTTCTACCTCTCTCCCTTTCCCGCGGCGGCGGTGTTGGTCGCGGACGGGTCGGGCGGCTTCTTCGACGGCCTTCGCGATGCTTGTGAGGGCCCGGAAGCGGAGGCGATTCGCAAGGGAGAACCGGCGATCCAGAATTTTCTGGGGGAACAGACGGAGCGCGCGCGCGAGCTGGAGTCCTTTTATAGCTGCGACGGAAATAGGTGGAAAGCCTTACGCAAGGTGGTTGGAGACGACGATGGAATCGGCGCGCGGTATGGCGCGATCACTTCAATCCTGTTTGGGAATTTACTTGATGCCGGCAAGACCATGGGCCTCGCGCCTTACGGCCGGGCCGCGGACGCGCCGCTCTTCATGGAGCCGCGTGGGACCGATGACCTGCGAGCGTATCAAGGAATTCACGGGCCTGAATGGGAGCAACTCAAGCAACAGATGAAAGCTTGGAAACGCGCCGGGCCGAATTTGAATTATGAAGACCCATTGCCGTCGAGTTTTTCGGCCAGCATACAGCGACAGGCAGAGGAAGCGATGTTGACGCACGCGCGATGGCTGCAAAAGGCCACGGGCGCAAGGAATCTTTGCCTGGCAGGAGGCGTGGCCCTCAATTGCGTCGCCAATTCCCTGATTGCGCGTGAAGCCGGTTTTGAAAAAGTTTTTGTGCCGCCTGCTCCTGCGGATGACGGCATTGCCGTGGGCTGTGCCCTTTATGGGGCCGCGGCCAATGGAGACTTGCGCCGAGAATCGTGTCCTGTTTACCTCGGCCGAGGTTACTCGCACAGTCCGGCGGAGCTAGAGAGCTTGGGTTTGGCGCGCATCAATCCGGATATGAATGCAACAGGCTGGCTGGCGAAGAAAATCGCGGATGGCGCGGTTGTGGGATGGTATCAAGGCGGCGCAGAACTGGGGCCGCGCGCATTGGGACATCGGAGTTTTTTGGCGGATCCCCGCCGCGCGGAGATGCGCGATCACCTCAACAGAGTGGTGAAAAACCGCGAGTCCTTCCGCCCATTCGCTCCGGTTGTCCTGGAGGAAGCTGTCCCGGAATATTTTGAGGAGAATCATCCGAGTCACTTCATGTCGTTTGTTTCGCCGGTGCGAAAGGAGAAGCGCTCGGTTGTTCCGGCGATCACGCACGTGGACGGGACTTCGCGCTACCAGGTGCTGCGCAAAGCGGAGAATCCCGAACTGCACGAACTTGTTGCCGCGTTTGCGAAACAAACAGGCGTGCCGCTGCTGCTGAATACGTCGTTCAACCGAGTGGGAGAGCCGATTGTGGAAACTCCCATGGAAGCGGCACGCTGCATGTTGGCGGGTTCAGTGGAGTATCTGGTGCTCGACGGCGTTATCTATGGCCGCGGCTGATGGCTGCATCCTTTTGCAATCGGAGTTTTTCTTCTACCACCCGCCGATAGAACTCTTCGAGAGCGCAAACGCATCTGGTGTCCGAGAAGAGTGAAGAGTAATTGGCGCCCATCTTGGCGATGACTTCATCGCGCCAGGCCCGGTCGGTCCCCAGCCGGACGGCGATTTCGACAAAATCAGCATCGCTTCGGGCGATCGTGTCGGTAACGCCCAGCTGCGTGAGTATCGCGTAGGACTGGCGCCCGCGCATGAACTCCCCCGGCAGCGTCACGATCGGAAGCCGGCAGGCGATGGCCTCGAATGTGGAGACCCCCCCCGACCATCCGATGGCATCGAGGAATACGTCCCCCAGAAGACTGAGGTTCCAATAAGTGAAGCGCTCGAGCGCGGGAAGCAGAACGCAGTAGTCGCCGGCCCTAAGATTCGCTGCCGAAAATGCGCGGTCCAACCTTCGCTGGAGATCTGACGCGATGAGGTCACTCTCCGTGAGAAAAACAAACTGCGCATTCGGGACGCGGGTGGCGATTTGAACCAGGAGTTGGTCCTGATCCGGCAAATACTTGTAAGCGTATTGAATGCATAAATAGACGATGGCATCCTCGCGGAGCTGGAAATCACGGCGGGTCTTCTTGAGGAGCGCCACGGGGATCACCGGCTTCGTGTAGCAGACTCCCACACCCGGAAGGCGCACCAACTTCTCCGAGTAGTGTTCCGGAGCATTTTCCGGTTCGGTCAGTTCGCTGGAAATGAAAAAATCAATCGT
>JBGOTC010000175.1:0-6907 GCA_041476305.1 Terriglobia bacterium | reverse complement strand
GCCGCCTTCCCCAATTCAATCGAATTACTCCCCCTGCCGGCCACCGGGATAGTGCCAGCACGTGCGCGTAGGATTCGTCAGTGGACGACCGGGGTTGCCTCGACCACCGGCCGGAATCCCAAGCCTTCGCTGGAAACGAAGACTTCGAGCGTTGCCGGCCGCTGCAATCCCCCCTGGATCAGAGCCTCGGACAACGGATCTTCCACATATTTCTGCAGCGCCCTGCGCAGCGGACGAGCGCCATAGCTGCGGTCCGCGCAGGTCTTTTCCAGAATCCACTGGCGTGCTTCAGGCATGAGAACAATCTGGACCTGGCGATGGATCAAAGTGTCATTGATCTGGCCGACGAGCAGGTCAATGATCCGCAACAAATCTTCATCGGTGAGTGAAGTGAAGAGGATAATCTCGTCGAGCCTATTCAAGAATTCCGGATTGAAGGCGCGCTTCACTTCGGTGGTCACCAATTCCTCGAGGGACTTGTTGCCGGCCTCATCGGAACTGGACTGGAACCCAAGGGTGGAGCGCTTTTGCAAGTAGCGGGCCCCCAGGTTGGAGGTCATGATGATGATGGTGTTCCGGAAATCCACGGTGTTGCCGAGGCCATCGGTGAGCTGGCCATCCTCGAAAACCTGCAACAGGATGTTGTAAACGTCGGGGTGGGCCTTCTCGATTTCATCCAAGAGGATGACGGAGTAAGGGGTCCGGCGCACGCGCTCGGTGAGCTGGCCGCCCTCTTCGTATCCCACGTAACCCGGGGGCGCGCCGATTAACTTGGAGACGGAATGCTTCTCCATAAATTCCGACATATCGAAACGCACAAGGGATTTTTCGCTGCCGAATAAAAATTCAGCGAGGCGGCGCGCGACTTCGGTCTTACCCACGCCAGTGGGCCCGAGGAAGAGGAAACAGCCAACGGGGCGGCCGGGGGCTTTGAGGCCCGCGCGGCTGCGGCGGATGGCTCGAGATAGAGCCGTGATGGCCTTTTCCTGGCTGATGACGCGCTTGTGGAGTTCCTGCTCGATGCGCAGGAGTTTCTGCTGTTCATCTTCCTTGATGGAAGTGACGGCAATGCCGGTCCAGCGTGAAACGACTTCTTCAATATCCTCGCGGCTGACCACGCCGGTGGAGGACTCATCGAGCTTCAGGCGTTCACGCAACTGGCGGAGGTTTTCTTTCTCTTTCCGCTCTTCTTCGGAGTAGAAGCGGGCCTTCTCGAACTCGTGGTTGGCGATGGCCGTCTCCATGCGGTGCGTGTTGTACTTCACGCGCTTCTGCACTTCGGAGACTTCCTCGGGGAGCATGGCCTGGCGGAGTTTAACGCGCGCGCCGGCCTCGTCGATCAGATCGATGGCCTTATCCGGCAGGAAACGATCCGGGATGTAGCGGTTGGAAAGATAAACGGCGTACTGGATAGCTTCATCGGTGTAGCTGACAGCGTGAAATTTTTCGTAGCGCTCGCGGACGCCTTCCAAAACCTTGATGGCCTCTTCTTCGCCGGGAGCGGAAACCTTGACGGACTGGAAACGGCGTTCGAGCGAGCGGTCTTTCTCCACGGACTTGCGGTACTCGCCCGGGGTTGTCGCGCCGATACATTGGATTTCACCACGGCTGAGCGCGGGCTTCAAAATATTGGCGGCATCCAGGGAGCCTTCGGCGGAGCCGGCGCCGACGAGAGTGTGGAGCTCGTCAATGAAGATGATGGAATTCTGGCTCTCCATCAGCTCTTTCATGATGGTCTTGAGGCGCTCTTCAAACTGGCCGCGGTATTTTGTGCCGGCGACGATCAAAGAGAGATCAAGCGAAAGGATGCGTTTATCGGCCAGGAAGGGCGGGACATCGCCATCGGCGATGCGCTGCGCCAGGCCTTCGACGATGGCGGTCTTGCCGACGCCGGGCTCGCCAATCAGCACGGGATTATTCTTGGTGCGGCGGCAGAGAATCTGAACTACGCGCTCGAGTTCACGTTCGCGACCGACAAGGGGATCAAGTTGCCCGTCGGTGGCGGCCTGGGTGAGGTCGCGGCTGAATTCCGCGAGCAAGGAGGTTTCCTTGGGGCGGTTCACGGGCACTTTTTCGCCGGCGCTGCGGGTGAGTTCTTCGCGCAAAACAGAGAGACGCAGTCCGCGCTGCAAGAGGATTTCGGCTCCAAAGCACTTTTCTTCACGGAGGATTCCGAGAAGGAGGTGTTCGGTCCCAACGTGCTTGTGGCCCAGGCGGTCCGCTTCCTCGGCGGCATAGACCAGGATGCGCTTGGATTCGGCGCTGAGCGGGACTTCGATGGAAGTGGAGATGCGTTCCCGGATGGTGATGCGGGATTCAATTTCCTTGCGGATGGATTCGATGGAGCCCTGGGCGCGGAGATAGCGGTTGGCCAGGCTCTTGTCTTCGCGGACGAGGCCGAGAAGAAGGTGCTCGGTCTCAATGCACGGGCTGCCGTACTGGCTGGCCTCATAGCGCGCGAAGAAAATTACGCGACGGGCTTTCTCTGTGAAACGTTCAAGCACAGTTGGCTCTCTTCTCCCTCAATGCACGGGGTGCGCCGCGGGAATCGCTTCCAGCGGTTTCAGCTCACCATGTTCCAAGACCAGAACGCGGTCACAACGCTCAGCCAGAGCGCGGTTATGCGTCGCCAGAATGGAGGTGAGCCGGTGGGTCCGATGTAAACGTTGCATCAGGTCGAAAACTGCGTCCGCGTTTCGCTCATCCAGATCCCCGGTGGGTTCATCGGCCAGAAGCAGCGCCGGATGGTTGACCAGTGCGCGAGCGATGGCTACGCGCTGCTGTTCCCCGCCGGAAAGTTCCCCTGTCCGCTGTGATTTCTTGGCCGCCAACCCCACCTGGTCAAGCAAACCGGCCGCCAAATCGAGGGCCGCCGGGCGTTTCGCGCCGCGCATCAAAAGAGGCATGGCGACGTTTTCTGCGGCAGTAAAATCCGGCAGAAGATGGTGGCGTTGCCAAACGAATCCCACCGCCTGGTTCCGGTAATCGGCAATTTGCGATTCGGGAAGCGTCTGCAGCGCACGCGAGCGAAAGTATACTGCACCGCTTGTTGGCGTGTCCAGCGCAGCCAGGAGGTGCAGAAGAGTGCTTTTTCCGCTGCCAGAGGGCCCGACAACCGCAACAACTTCGCCCTCGGGAACGGACAAATCCACGGCGTTCAAGACGACCTGTTCGGCCATTCCCGCGCCGAAAACCTTGCGGAGTTTTCGAGTTTCGAGCACAGCAACCGAGGAGCCTGCGGGCACCGGAGCGGCGTCGCTCGTAGCAAGGCCTGAAGTGTTGATGGCGGATCGTGGGGTGGCTGAGCTCAAATCCAAGTCCCTCTCGCTGAATTGTTTGATGCCAATCAGCGGCGCCGCGCCGTACGGGAAGGCCCTGCGCCGAGGCCAAAAAGTCTCACTTATCTAACCAAAGATTCCGTGCCATTCATGTCTCAATGGGCAAAGGAGTGGAGCAGCCTCCAAACCATTGAAAAACATGCAATTGTACCATGTCCGGGAACCTCCAAATTGGGCAAATCCGTAGACATTGCTGGCACCAAAACATGCGCACTATATGGTGCAAGCCATGCGCCAAAGCGGGGGCAAAAAAGTACTAGTGAAAGAGGGGCAAACTGGTGCTTCTGAACGGAAGCCCAGCGTGGCGCGGTTATTCGTAGCGAAGGATTTCAACGGGGAGAATGCGGGAGGCGGCGCGAGCGGGAACGAGAGTCGCAACCGCACAAATGGCAATAGCGGCGGCGGCGATCCAGAAAGCGTCGAAAGGATTGGGGTGAAAAGGAACGAAGGGAACGGAGTACACCTCGGGGTCAAGGCGAATGAGTTGATAGGTTCCCGCAACCCAAGCGACAAAATATCCAGCGGCAAGGCCGGCCAGGGTTCCCACCGCTCCAATGGTGAGGCCCTGGAGAAAAAAGACTCCGCGGACCTGTTCGCGGCGCGCGCCCATGGCCATGAGGACGGCGACGTCGCGGGCGCGATCGGTGACGGTCATGCTGAGGACGACGAGGATGTTGAGTCCGGCGACGAAGGTGATGAGGCCGATGAAAATCGCGGTGACGAGTTTTTCAAGGCGCAAGGCCCGGAAGAGAGCGCGATTTTCTTCGGCCCAGGTCGTGGCTTTGAAGCCGGGCCCAGCGGCGCGCTCGAGGTCGCGCGCCACTTCGGCGGCCTGGTCGACATTTCTAGTGCGGAACTCGATGACGCTGACTTCATCGCCGACGCCGGCGAGGCTTTGCGCGGAGGCGAGAGTGACGAAACCCCAGTTGGCATCAAAATCGTAAAAACCGGAATCAAAAATTCCAGTGACTCTGAACCTGCGCGTGCGCGGGACCATGCCGAAGGGAGTCAGGCGGCCTTCGGGGCTGGTGAGAGTGACATAGTCGCCGGATTTCAGCTTGAGATGGTCGGCGAGAATGCGTCCGAAGATGATGGCGCCGATGCCATCGGCATCCGCGGAGAAGTCCGCTTTCCCTTCGACAATTCTATTGAGCGCTTCATTCGAGGCCTTCTCGCGTTCCGGGATGACGCCCTTGACGACAACGCCACTGGCGTTCCCTCCAGTGGAAAGCAGGACGGTTTCATAAATAGCGGGCGTGGCTGATTGAACGAACGGGACGCGAACGAGGCGCTCGATGAGTTGATCGTAATTGCGCAAGCCGTCCGCACCGGGCTCGGAAAGGCTGATGTGGGGAGTGACTCCGAGGAGGCGATCCTGGAGGGTTTCACGGAAGCCAGTATTCATGGAGAGCGCGATGACGAGCGTAGCGACGCCGGCGGCCACTCCGACAACGGAAAGGAGAGTGACGAGACGAAGCACGGCCGGCCTGTGCGGCGAGCGCAGGTACCGCCGCGCAACCATCCACTCAAATCTCATTGTGATTTGCCAGGATGCCCCGGTTTGCCGGGATGGTGGGGAACATTCGAGCCGGCATCGGTGGTGGATGCTTCCTCGGTCGCGGGTCCCTGAGGCAGCTCGGGCCGAAGCAGTGGGAACAAGATGACGTCGCGGATGGAATGGGAATCGGTCAGGAGCATGGTCAAGCGGTCGATGCCGATGCCCATGCCGGCGGCGGGGGGCATGCCGTGGCTCAAGGCGCGCACGTAATCCATGTCCACTTCCCTGGGAGCCTCTTCCCCGCCCTGCTCCACCTGAGCGCGGAAGCGCTTCTCCTGCTCGAGGGGATCATTCAATTCGGAGAAGGCGTTGCCGAGTTCAAAGCCGCCGATGAAGACTTCAAAGCGCTCGGCGGTGGAAGGATCATCGTCACGGCACTTGGAGAGCGGAGAAATCTCCACGGGGAAATCGTAGAGGATGGTCGGCTGGACCAGGTGATGCTCGGCGACGGATTCAAACAGCGCGCCGACGAGTTCGCCATCGGAAAGTTTTCCAACGGCCGGGATGGGAGCGGCATGGCCTTGCGTCGCCCAGGCGTTGAAGCGCGTCGCGGCTTCGCGAGGACCGCCGGGGGCGCGGAGTTGTTCAGCGGTGGGTGGCGCCCCGGCAGCAGGGGGCCAATACTTCGCAATGGCCTCCCGCATGGTGAGGCGCTGCCACTTGGCAAAATCAATGGTGCGCTCGTCGAATTCAACAACGGTGGAGCCGGTGACGTTCCTGGCAAGTGTGGCGAAGAGTTCTTCGGTGAGATCCATGAAGACGCGATAGTCGCTATAGGCCTCGTAAAACTCGAGCATGGTGAACTCTGGATTGTGCTGGGTGGAGATGCCCTCATTGCGGAAGTTGCGGTTGATTTCGTACACGCGGTCGAGCCCGCCTACGGTGAGTCGCTTCAAATAAAGCTCGGGGGCGACGCGAAGGAAGAGGTCGATGTCGAGCGCGTTGTGATGCGTGACAAAGGGCCGTGCCATGGCACCGCCCGCGAGCGGCTGCATCATGGGCGTTTCGACCTCGAGATACCCCTCGGCATCGAGAAACTGGCGGATGGCGCGGACGATCTTGCTGCGGCGCTCAAACACCACCCGCACATCCGGGTTCACCATCAAGTCGACATAGCGCTGACGATAGCGAATCTCGACATCGGTGAGCCCGTGCCACTTTTCGGGCAGCGGCAGCAGCGCCTTGGCAAGAAAGTGGACGTGCTCGGCATGGACGGTCAGTTCACCCGTCCGCGTGCGGAAGAGATACCCTTCGACTCCGATGATGTCGCCGAGGTCAAGGAGCTTGAAGAGCGCGAAGTCGCGCTCGCCGACGGCGTCGAGGCGGATGTAAACCTGGAGCTTCGCGCCGCCGCCCGCCAGATGCGCAAAGCCCGCCTTGCCGTGCGGCCGGACGGTCATCATGCGCCCGGCGATACGCACCGGAATTCTGTGAGCTTCCAGTTCCTCGGCGGAGCGATGGGAAAAATCCGCAGCGATTTGAGGGATGGTGTGGGTGAAGTCGAACTTGCGCGGGTAGGCCTCGTAGCCCAGCGCGGCGATATCCTCGAGCTTCTTCCTTCTTTGCTGAAACAGACTATCGGTTTCATCCATCGACACAGTGGCTCCGGCTGGCGACTGGGATCAAGAAAAATTCAATCGACGCGAGAACGAGCATTATAAGGGCCAGCGAAAAAAAGCGTCAAGAAAGTGTGATGTCCCGTGCAAAGCACGCCCCGCCATCCGGTCGTCTTTAAGCGGGCTTTGGGCTACATTGATATCACTCAGGCCCCGGGCCCAGAAGGGCGCACAGTCGTGCTCCAATAAGCTTCTCGTTTCAAGGGTTCTGTGGTATATTGCCGCAAAGGTCAACGTTTTCACGGGCGCGAGGGGCGGCCATGAAAAGGGAACCAAATTCTTCGTCGCCAGGGTACGCGCTACCACCAGCGCAGGTGCGACCGTGAAAAGGGAAACTGAGTCACGCAGGTATCCTCGAATTCCTTCTGATTTCCCTGTTATTTTCAAGCTGGGCG
>JBGOTC010000174.1:0-6921 GCA_041476305.1 Terriglobia bacterium | reverse complement strand
GGGAGTCGGCATGCTGATTCGCTGGGGAATCGAGCGTGGCCGTTCTACGCATCACAAATTGAAGGTCGGCATCTGCGGGGAACACGGCGGCGATTCCGAAAGCGTCAAGTTCTGCCACCAGGTGGGGATGAACTACGTGAGCGCATCCCCTTATCGCGTTCCGATCGCGCGTCTGGCCGCCGCGCAGGCAGTTCTGGAAGAAAAGGCCGCGAAGAAATCCGCGCGCAGGCGAAATCGCAAGTAATAGATCAAGGATTGAATTCTGAAAGGGAGCAAAATGTCGGACCGCCGACTAACCATCGGTATCGCGGGCGGCACCGGCTCGGGAAAAACGACCATCACCAATCGTCTGACCGAAGCCCTTTCCGAAGAAAGCGTGCTCCTCCTTCAGCAGGATCATTACTATAAGGATCTTCCGAACCTGCCGCTCGACGAGCGCGCCAAGCAAAATTTCGATCATCCGGATTCTGTCGATACACCGCTCCTGATCAGTCACGTCCGCGCGCTGCGTGAAGGACAGGCCGTCGAGCGCCCGGTTTACGATTTCACGCAGCACCGCCGCATCCCCGCGACGGTGCATCTGGAACCCCGCCCGGCCCTGATCGTGGAAGGAATTCTGATTTTTGAAAACGCCGCGCTGCGAAATCTCTTTGACATCAAGATCTTTGTGGATACCGAAGCCGACCTGCGTTTCATCCGCCGCATGCGCCGCGACATCCGGGAGCGCGGCCGCACCGTCGAATCCGTGGTCGAGCAATACATTGCCACCGTGCGCCCCATGCACATGGAATTTGTGGAGCCCTCCAAGCGCCACGCCGACGTAATTATTCCCGAGGGCGGCCACAACGAAGTGGGCATTGATCTGGTCACGCAGAAAATCCGCTCACTTCTTCCGCGTTGATCCGCGCCGCTGGGTTACCCTAAGCGAGAAATGCCCCATATTTATTGGTGATTTTCACCGTTCGTGGCAGGAGAAGATCGGCGCCTCTGAAGATTTGTGGAAGACCTAAGTCTTCATCCTCAACATGAAAAACGCGCCCAGAAAAATGAAAATAATATCCGGCGCCCATCCCGCCAGCAACGGAGGCAACTGTCCCACTCCTCCAATGGCCTCGAACAGCGCAGACGTCGCCCAATAAACAATTCCGATGCCCACTCCGAGCGCCAGCCCGCCCACCGCTCCGCGTGTTCCCACCAGAAACGCGAAGGGTATTGCGAGCATGGTGATGATGGGCGCGATCAAGGGGAACGCCAGCTTTTCGTGCCACTGCACGCTGAGCCGGCTCACATCGTAGCCCGCGCGCTTCAACTCGCCGATATAGACGGCCATCTCTCTCAGGTTCATTTGGTAGGACTGTCGGACCTCCCGGTGAAAATATCCCGGAGGTTCCGTCAACTCCGAAAGCATGTAGGCCTTGAACGGAGTGTAGCGGACAATGTTCGCTCCATCGAAATCGCGCACCCATCCGCCCTCCAGCAGCCACGTCCCCTGTTCGGGCGACCAGATCGCCCGGCTGGCATACACGCGGCGGCGTAACCGGAATGTCTCCGCATCGAGCTCAAACACATTCAGCCCGCCGAAAAAACTCCGGTCGGGATCGAAGAGCTGGTAGTTGTAAATCTTGTCGTTCAATCCATAAATCCAACTTTGGTTGGGATTGAAATAGGTTTGCGGTGGCCGGCCCTTGATTTCGTTTCGCAGCGCGTCCTGCCGTTGATTGAAGTAGGGCAGGTAACTGTTGTCGAGCGCCAGCAACCCAAGCGCCAGGGCCGCGCTTGCCCCAATCAATGGCCAGGCCAGGCGAAACAAACTCACTCCGCTGGCCTTGATGGCCACAATTTCGTTGTTCTTGGACATGACCCCCAGCGTAATCATTGCCGCCACCAGCACCGCGAACGGCGCCAGCTTGTAGGTCCAGTAGGGCACCAGGTACCACAGGTATTTCAGGACCACCAGGAATGGCGCGTGAGTTCGCGCTATGTCATCCAGCAGTTCAAATATCGTGAAGACCTCAAACAGGAAGATGAACCCTGCCATCACCAACAGGAAGTACGACATGAAGTTCTTCAGCAGGAAGAGGTCAATCATCTGCGGGAATCCAGAACGGTGCCGGGCGCGGACCAGCGGCGGGTTTAGCGGACGGAGCCGGACCACCCGCGTGCTCTCCACTGATGCGGGCGCTGCATCCGTCCTTCTGCGGCTCATGTTCGCGCCGTCTCGCACAGGTTCCGGCCGCCCTGGTTTCTCCTCGCGGCGCAGTCTTGCTCCCAAGTCCTTGAACTTCACTGCCACCTGGTCCATCAGCGCCGAAAGCCATGTGACTCCGCGAATGTGCTCCATCCCGGGCAGGAGTGTGATCGCCGCGATTCCTGTCAGGAGATTCGCGGCCCAGACTCCTAATCCCGGTGAAACTTTTCCCTGGTGTGCCAGCCCCGCCCCAATCACAAAGAGCAGGTAATATCCGCAGACGAGGATTAGCGAAACGAGGAAGCCCATGGCCCGGCCGCCGCGGCGCGGCCGCGCCGCCAGTGGCACGGCCAGCAGCGCAAATACCAGGCAGGCCACGGGGAACGCGAACCGGCGTTGGATCTCCACGTGCGCTTCGCGAACCCCGCCACCCGTCGCCGCATAAAGCTCCTCGAGACTCCGCTCCGCGTTCGTGGGCGCCGAATTGCGGTTGGAATTGAGTCCACTCACCTCGATGGGCCAGTCCGTTTGCCCAAACGTTGTCACCAGGTAGTGGTCCGGGTCGCTGGACAGGAATTCGTGAGTGCTTCCGCTCCGCAGGTGCAGCTCCAGTTTGCCCGGCTCGCGCCCGCCGACTACGATTGCATCCTCTGCGAGCGTCAGACTGAGACTCTTGTTGGATCCCGTTTCCGCCAAAAAAACGCCGCGCCAGCGCGTAGCCGCCGCGGTTACATCCTCGACGTAAAGGACCATGTGCTTGGTGCGTTCGTCGAACACGCGCGGCTGAATTTCAAAGCTGGCCTGGGAAGCGGCCAATTCATCCTGCACCTGACGGAAACTCCGCTGCGCCGCCGGCCCAGCCCACAGCGTGATGGCCAGCGTCATCAGGCAGGCCACCGACGCCAGCACGCCCACGGGGATCAGCACGCGCCGGATTCCCATACCCAGCGCGCTCATCGCGATCAACTCGCTATCGGCGGAAAGGCGGCCAAGCCCGATCAGCACGCCGACCAGAACCGCCATCGGCGTCGTGTAGGTCAGCACACCGGGCAGGGTGCCAAGGAACAGCACCCCCAGGCGTCCGGGCGAAACCGAATGGCGCACAAGGAAGCCCATCAGGTGTGCAAGTTGGGGAACGAACAGGACAAACGTGAAGATCAGCAGGCCAAGCAGAGCATGCGTGAACACTTCTCGGCAGATATAGCGGTCAATGAGACGCATCGCCGGTCACGCCATTCTAGTTGTGTTCTAGTTTGTTTGCACGACACTTTCGGCGACAATGGTTCCCATGCACATCGAAGTCCACGCCGCATGAATCGCGTCAACCTGGTCCTGCTCTGGCACATGCACCAGCCGCAGTATCGCGATCCCGCGTCCGGGCGCTACGTTTTTCCCTGGACGCGACTTCACGCGCTGAAGGATTACTGGGGCATGGTGCACATCCTGCGCCAGTTTCCAAATTTCCACGCCACCTTCAATATTGTGCCTTCGCTTGCGGCGCAGCTCGAGGAGTATGCCGGCGGGAATTTCTCCGAGCCCTGGTTTGATCTCGCGTTCCGCTCTATCGATCAACTCGACCGCGAGATGAAGGGCGAGATCCTGGAGCGCGCCTTCCAGATCAATCGCGATCACCTGATGCGCCGCTGGCCCCGCTACGCTGAATTGTTCGGTTGGGCGCAAGAGGGCCGCGAGGATGCCCACCCCATCGATTTCTTCGGCCAGCAGGAATGGTGCGATCTCCAGCTGCTTTCCCAACTGGCATGGATGGACGAGCAATGGCTCGCGGAAGATCACGTTCTCCTCCGGCTCTCGAAGAAGGGAGCGAACTTTACGGAGCAGGACAAGCAAGACCTGCGCGAAAAGCAGTTGGAGTTGCTGCGCCTGGTCCTGCCGGAATACAGGAGCGCTGCAGAGAGCGGGCAAATCGAACTCTCCACCACGCCGTTTTATCACCCCATCCTTCCGCTCTTGTGTGACACCGATGTCGCGCGCTTCTCCAACCAGTTCATTCCTTCCGTGCAACCGCCCTTTCGTTATCCCGAGGATGCTGTTGAGCAGTTGCGCCGCGCGCGCGTGCATCACGAACGGCTTTTCGGCCGCGCTCCTGAGGGACTCTGGCCTTCGGAGGGTTCCGTCTCCGAAGAAACCCTCGACCTCGCCTCTGCTCAGGGGTTCAAATGGTTCGCCACGGATGAAGGCGTCCTCGGACGCACACTCGGCATCGGGTTCGGGCGAGATAACACCGGCATTCCCGAGAATGCCGACCGCCTCTATTCGCCCCTGCGTATCCGCCGCAACGGACGCGAAATTGTCGGACTTTTTCGCGATCACTATCTCTCTGATCTGGTCGGGTTTGTCTATAGCCGCATGAATGCCGCGGCCGCCGCCGAGGATTTGCATCAGCGTCTCCGCGCCATCGGCGAGCGCGTCCAGACCGGGCGGCCTCTGACGGTCCCCATCATCCTGGACGGCGAAAATGCCTGGGAGTATTACCCCGGCAACGGACGCGAGTTCCTGAAGCAGTTTTACGATCGCATTCAATCTGATCCGGACATTCATGCGCTCACCGTTTCCGAAGCCATTGCCGCCGCGGGCGAAATCCCGGAAGTCGGCACAATTTTCCCCGGCTCGTGGATCAACGCCAATTTCGATATCTGGATCGGCCACCCGGAAGACGTCGCCGCCTGGGAAATGCTTCGCAAGGCCCGCGAAGCCTACGCCCTCGGTGTGCTGCAAAACGCCGAAGGCGTGGAAGGGGCTCCTGACAGCGAGCATCTGGCCGCGGCGCACGAATCACTGCTGGCCGCGGAAGGGAGCGACTGGTGCTGGTGGTACGGCCCGGAGCACAGTACCGCAAACGACTCCGAATTTGATGCCTTCTATCGCATTCTCCTCACCGAGATCTATCTTCAGCTCGGCCTCGAAGTCCCCGACGAGCTTGCCGAGCCCATCAAGATTCAGCCCGAGCGCGCCTTGATTGTCGCGCCGCAGGCAAATTTGAAAGTGCAAGTAGATGGGCGCGAAACCTCCTACTTTGAGTGGCTCGGTTCGGGGCTGTATTCCGCGGATCGCCGCGGCGGCTCCATGCACGGCCATGTCTCACTCCTGCACGAATTGCATTACGGTTTCGACGATGAGTGGCTCTACGTACGCGTGGATCCCTTCAAGGAGACGCAGGAAGGCCTGCTCGATTGCGTTTTCCGCGTGGCTGTGCGGGCCTCACAGGAAACGCGTGTGCTGGTTCATGTCCGGAATGGCCAGGTCGCCGACACGCAGGTCGAAGTCAACGAAGCGTGTCTCCTCGGCGCCGAGCAATACGTCCAGGCTGCCTACGGCCAAATCCTTGAAGTCGCTGTCAAGAAGGTCCTGGTGGAGACAAATGGCCGCGGCTCATTTCATCTTGGCGTATCGCTGTGGCAGGGCGGATTGCCGATGGATGCTCTTCCCGCGGAGGGGTGGCTCGAAGTTCATTTGGGCGCGGATCACTTCGCCTGGCCGAAGTAGGAATCCACAATTCTCAATACAGCAGAACGGCAAGGTCGTTTGGAGATTTTCCCACGGGGATGAGGGTGATCAAGCTGTTCGTCCGCACTCGAATCACTGCCAGGTCGTTTGTCCCTTCGTCAGCCACAAGCAGCAAGTCAGCCGGATCGTTCAGGTCCAATCGGCTCACTCCGGGCCGCATTCCAACCGGAATGGGACGTTGTGCCGCGCGGTAGATCACATCCACCGGCACCACATGCCCTGCGGCCGTGTCGCTTACAAAAAGAAGGGAAGAACCGCCTTCAAGACTCCCGGCCGTAGGCGTGGATCCAAGCAGCATGGAATCTGCCAGCTCGTGCGTCCAGGTGTTGATGATGGCAAGCTCATGTGCTTCCGGAACCGTAACGTAAAGCTCTCCGCCATCGCGCTTCAGAATCAACGCCTCGGGCTTGCCCGGCAGGGGAAGGTTGGTCAGCAGCACGCCGCGCTTCAGGTCCACCACGGAAATCTGGTTCGCGCTCACCGCGGCGACAAACGCGGTCGAGTTGTCGTCCAGAATCACGAATTGTCCCGGCGCAGCGGCGGTGGGAATTGTCGCACGCAAGGCGAGCGTAGCGGCGTCGAAGACTTGCAACGTGGAATCATCGCGGTTTGCGACAACCACGCTTTTTCCGTCGTGTGTCACCCGGGCAAGCAGGGGACGCTTGCCCGTCCGCGCCCGCGCCGTGATACGCCGTGTTTCACAATCGATCGCCACCAGCGTATTCGCGCCTGAGGCGGCAACATACGCGCGCGCACCATCGGGTGAGAAATCCAGCGCGTAAGGCCCCGCTCCCACCGGGATCGTGGCAATCACCACGTCGCGCGCGGCATCCAGCACCCACACAAATCCCCCGCTCGTTGAGACTCCCCAGATTTCCTTGCGAGTGGGATGCGCTCGCACCCCGGAAGGGTTCGCGCCCACGGAGATTGTGGAGCGCACGCGAAGACCGACCAGGTCCACCACGGAGACCGTGCCATCACCTGCGTTCGCGACATACGCGCACAGTTTCAGATCGGGGCGAAGAAAGGAGGGCCTGTGCTCATACGCAATTTCTCGCGCCGCAAAGCCCGTCAGCACGATGGCGATGAAGATGAGCCGGAAAGGGAACAGTCGTCGCCGCATGTCGAATCTCTTCTAATTTACATTGCGGTGCACCACGGCCGCAATCTGCCGGACTTCCTCGACGAGCTGCGTGAATTCAGCGGGG
>JBGOTC010000173.1:0-6957 GCA_041476305.1 Terriglobia bacterium | reverse complement strand
GCTAAACCAGTCATGGCTGGGAGGTCTGATTTTTTCGATGACCGAGCCATCTTTTCGGATTAGCTGAACCGAGGAATAACCATCCTGAATCGCAATAATATTCTCATTTAGAAATATCCAGTCACGCATGCCATGGCTTGAACTAGGTATTGCGTGACCAAGTTCTCCAGGCTTGCGAACGAACAACCCACCATTGTCTGATGAATCAATCCCTGACCCGACCATCTCTTCGTCAGAGATACTTGATGGGAAGAACTTGTCCGAAAATAAAGGGCCTGTTTGAAGATTTCCGGTTTCCATCCATGTAAAGTGATACTCATTCCTGAGACTAATCTCCAGGAGGATGTGACGACCCGTCGGCGAGGCAAATATCTCCGAGAGATATTCATGTGGTTCAAGACTACGAGCCGCATCCAGTTCCTTTAGCTTATCGAGGGAAGTCGAATACAGAGTTAGGTGATTCCCGCTTCGAAGCACGAATGTCCCGTCAAATGCGGCAACTACCTGATCGCCATTATCTGGAGTTGGCCAATCGCGGCTAGTCAGGACGTTGCCAGTCCTTGCATCGAGGACTACGAGATGAAGCCGACATTTGATCGAATAATGTTTGATGAATCGGTCGGAGGGATTCCCGGATTCAAGAGAGACGAAAGTTAGGACCAGATGTTCTGCATCGGCGAATGCGAGCGTTGAGGGATGTAATCCAAAAGCCTCGACATACTCCCTACTCGGCCGGGCGGGATAGCCAAGTGATTTGAGATCAAACACGCACGATGGTTGTGGTTCCTCCATAAGGGGCTGCCCGAGAACGTCACAACCGGAAAAAGCACCAATGAGAGTTAGGCAAGCAAGAATGGAGAGGGCGCGGGACATGTATCGGCCCTTAGGGCTTATCAGGCAGCGCCAGAGAAGCCTGGCCAAACACGTATCGCCATCCCTTTGGAGTACGGACGTAGGTGTCGCTGAACCAGAGCTTTTTGTCGAAGGGCTTGCCGTTGTCCGCACCTTTTTCCCACAGCTTCGCGGTAATGACGGCGGTATCGCCCCAAATGCGGACCGTTTGTTCGGTGTCTTCCTGATGCTCGAAGACCGTGGTGCCGGCTCGCGCGGCCTCGACCAAATCCGATTTGGTGTAGGTCTTGCCGCTCCCGACGACGAGCACGAAATTGTCATCCAGGAGCCGCGCCATGGTGGCCGCATCATTCCTCTTCACGGCGGCCTGATATTCGGTGTCGAGGGCGGCGACGGCCTTTGCGTCGCCGGCAGCCGCCGCGCGGGCGACCGTCATCATGGCGACGAACCCAAGCGCCGCGGCGATGGCGACCAAGATTGAAGCGGTCCGCAAGTTCAGCGCGGCCGAGTTAAGGATCGATGTCCCCATGAGCAAGTCTCCTTCGTTTTCAGGCGCCCCAAGGGCATTTTCGAGCGCCAGAGGTCCGCATGATTGTAATGCAGGCGAGGGAAAGGTGGAACTCGGGAGGCGATGGAGACTATCTCCAGCAGAAAAGGACACCGCCCTTATGACAAATGATGAGCCGCCGCCCCAAGGTCCTGCGCAGGACGAGTGCGGCCTGCTCTGAGACGAATGATGCGGCCAACGTCGGTGAGGCCGATGGCGAGGGCGCAGGCGATAGCCACAAACGGGAGGGCCCGGGACATGTTTGTATTGATGGCGTTGACGATCCTTGCGGCCCTTTCAGGGGAAAGATTGGGGGCGACGATTTCCACCAGAATGCGAGAGTTCAGAAACAAGCAAAAGATCGTGGCGCCGGCAAAATCAAAGGCAAGCTGAATACTGGCGCGGAGGACCGTCCAATAGGGACGGAAGAAACTCACCACAAAGAAAGGCACATTCAAAACTGAAAACAGAAGGATCGACCAAAAGAAAAACTGCCAGGCTGTGGTCAACGTGATCCGCACACCGGAATGTTCAAAAACAATCAGTGACCACTTGCCATTCAGCCACCATGTAAGGAAAACGAGGTTGGCCACAACCCCGAGGACTGAAACGTAGCGGGGGATTTGTCTTGCGTCACGGACCGGGGGCAGCTTGGCGGGATTCCAGTTCTCCAGGAATTTCGACTTGGATTGCGCCCGTTCAAGTCCGGCGAAAATGGCGGTGACCGTGCCGATCACCAGGAAGGCCGTCATCCAGAGCGAACCCCACGCTCCAAGCAGATCGCCAGAAATCGTGTGAGTCGCGCGGTAGCGCGGATCGAAGACCCTAAATCCAACCCACACAAGGAGCCAGGGCACCAGATAGCAGAGTGCGACAATCTTCAAAACGAATTTGTAGACGGGGAACAGAACAGGACCGATCAGATACTGCTGCGGCAGATATCGGTTCGCTACCAGGAACGGACGGCCACGCTGCTTGAGGATGAATTCGAGTTCCGCTTGATTCAGCTTGCGCCCGAGTTCGTGTTCCCTCTCCTCGATTTGCGAGCGAATGTCTTCCGACAATTCGGCGACGATGTCATCCTGCTGCGACTTGGGCAGCCAGAACTTAATTGCCTGCAAGTACCGGTCGAGAAGTTGCATAACCTTTCTCCTTGAGAATCTCATTCAGCGATGCGTCAATGCCGCGCCATTCCGCGAGCAGTTGTTTCAAGATCTGTTTCCCTTCCGAGCTGAGCCGGTAAAAGCGCTTGTTCCGGTTGTCCTCCTCGCGCCACTGGCTTTGGAGAAGGCCCTGCGTTTCCAGCCTGCGGAGTAAGGGATACAGAGTGCCTTCATCAATGGCCATGCCGTGTTCGGCAAGAATTTTTCGGAGGGTGTAGCCATATTGCTCGGTGCGAAGAGTGGCCAAGACGGCAAGAATCAACGAGCCGCGGCGGAGTTCCATACGCAGATTCTCGAAGACTTCGGAGTTGGCGGGTTGTGCGCTGTGTGCCATATCCTATGCCATAAACACTGTATAACACACAGTATATGCTGTCAAGCACTATTTTGCCGGCCAACGAGTTATTCAGGGTGAGTCGGACGCCTAGCGCGATTTGGATGGCACAGGCGCGCGGAGGCGGCGGACAGAGGTCTGGCGCATGGTGTAAACGCGCTCCTGCCGGGGATCGTTCTGGTCGAGCGCGGTGAAACGGAACTCCGGGTCACCGGTTCCCGCCTGCTTTCCAGCGCGGATGGGAAAGTAGCCGCAGAAATCGCTCTCGACATAGGCCGTTTCGTAGCGCTTGCGCGCTGCGCCCCAGGTGTAAACGCGGATCAGTGAAAAATCGCAGGACTGCCCTTCCCCGCCCTGGACTCCCGCGACGAGGTACTGCGGCTTATCGCCGGAGGGATCGGCAACGCGGTTCAGCTCAAACCAGGCCACCGGGCGCATGCCGGCGGAAGTGGCGTAATCGCGCACGGTCTGCGGCAAATCAAGATCAATGAAGCGTCCGAGGACCCATCCTGCAACGGGAGGAACCGCGCGTCCCGCGGAGCTTTCCGTGGGATTTTGCAGAGGGTGGTTGCCCGTGACAAGGTTCGCCGGGCCGGATGGAGCTGCATTCGCACCAGCGCTTCCTCCCCCGGCCGACGAGGCTTCCCCCTGCTTGCTCATGACGATGACAAAGAGCCAATCTTCACGGCGCGGCAATTCGGCATTCGTGCCGGAGGGATTCGAGCCCGCGGCGGCCGGCGGCGCGGGAGCCACGGCATGGCCGACGATGGCGAGCGGGACACTGCCGGGCAATTGATAGATTCGCGGCGCTTCGCGTCCGGGCTCGACGCGAAGATTGGTGAAAACTTTTGTGCGGCCCACGGCCTGGACCGGCATGGACTTGGCCTGCGCGAGCAAGCGCGCTGCCTGTTGCCATGCGCCGGCGTCGACGAGTATCCGGCTATCCACCCAGCCGAGGACTCCGGCGAGCGTTCGCACCTGGACCATGGCGCCGGATTTCGCGACAGTTTCGAGCTGGTCCCCCCAATGAAGAGTGGCCACGCGCTGGCGGACTTGCGCGGTGGTGTTCCAGAGGACGACCGTCGGTTCACCGACGTAGACCTCGGTCGGCGGCTTGCCTCCCGCGTGCCATTTCCAATAGAAGCCGAGGAACAGCAGCAGGAAGATGACGCCGCCAATGATCCATTTGCGATTGGCAGCGATCATTTCGCGCGGTCCCCAAAACTGATGCCCACGCCTTTCGCGGCGCGCACGTGATCGCACATGGGGTCCACGTGTTTGATCTTCCCCACAGCCTCTTCCAGGGGCACGGACATGATTTGTCCGGCACGCAGGCAGACCATGCGGCCAAATTCTCCGCGGGCGACGAGATCCACAGCGCAGCAGCCGTAGCGCGTGGCGAGGATGCGGTCAAAGGGGCTGGGCGAGCCGCCGCGTTGGAGGTGGCCAAGCACGGTGAGGCGGACCTCCTTCTTGAGGACGTCCCCAAGGACGCGCGCAACGGCGGCGCCGGCCCCGCCGGAACTTGCCGTGGTCGCCGTGAGAGGGCGGCCGAGGGAATCGGAGGGCGGGAGCTTAACGCCTTCCGCGACAACAACGAGGCTGAACCCGTGGCCGCTTTTTTCGCGCTGGCCGATGGCCTGGCACACGCTCTCAAATGTAAACGGGATTTCGGGGATCAGGATGACGTCTGCGCCGCCGGCGATCCCGGCGTGCAGGGCGATCCAGCCGGTATTGCGCCCCATGACTTCCACGACCATCACGCGGTGGTGGCTTTCCGCGGTGGTGTGCAGGCGGTCGAGCGCCTCGGTGGCGACGTGCAGCGCGGTATCGAATCCGAAAGTGACTTCCGTGGCGCTCAAATCGTTGTCAATGGTCTTGGGAACGCCGACGACGCGGAGCCCGCGCTTGCTGAACTCATGCGCGATGCGTTGTGTGCCGTCGCCGCCGATGACGATCATGGCATCGAGGCCCAATTGGCTCCAGTTCTTGAGGCATTGGGCGGAATAGTCCATCACTTCCCCACCGGCGCCTTCCTCCGGGCGATAGGCGAATGGATCGCCACGGTTTGTTGTGCCGAGGATGGTGCCGCCACGAGGCAACAGTCCCCGCACAGTATCTATGGTCAATTCCATGCACCTATCGGGCCAAATGAGGCCGTCGAAACCATTGCGGATGCCGATAACGCGCCAGCCGTGCTCGCGGATGGCGGTCTTGACCACGCCGCGGATGACGGCGTTCAAGCCGGGGCAATCGCCGCCACCGTTGGCAACTCCAAGAGTCTTGATGACTTCGGTCATTCCACTCCCCATTCCCGAGCGCGCGAGGGTTGCTGCGAGTTTTACCTGAAGGAATCGCGACACAATATTCTACACTACGCGCCGGGCGGGCTTTGCGCGCGGGATGGAGCACGGATACGATTCGCCATCAGCCGCGGAAAATCCTGCTTCTGGTAGAATGCAGCCACGCGATTTCTGCCCGGCGAATGATATCCGGCGAATGCAAGAAGGAGGCTCCGTGGACTATTACCTGGACAAATTGAGGCCGCTCACATTGCTGCTGCTGCGCGGAAACCTGGCGCTGATCTTTCTCTATACCGGCTACCACAAGTATTCCAACGGAATCGCGGGGGTGCAGCAGTACATGATGAGCCTGGGATTGCCCTCGTACTTTGCATACATCAATCTGGCGGTGGAGCTGGGCGGAGGAGCGCTGCTCCTGCTGGGCTTTGGGACGCGAATCGTGGCATTGATAGTGGCCATCCAGATGGGCATTGCGGTGTGGAGCGCCCACCTCGGAGCGGGATTTAGCGTAGTGCCGAACTACCAATTCCCTCTCCTCGTTGGGGTGGCGGCGCTGGTGCTGGTCAGCACAGGGGCTGGGAGCATGTCACTGGACAGTGCGTTTTTCGGCGGCGGGCGGCCAAAGTCAAAGCCGCGCGGGTAGCTCGAAGGCTGATAGCAAGACGAATCGGGAAACCGCCGCGGACAGCAAAACCAGCCGAAACATTATCGTCCCCAATT
This sequence comes from Terriglobia bacterium, assembly GCA_041476305.1. Classification (GTDB taxonomy): domain Bacteria; phylum Acidobacteriota; class Terriglobia; order Acidiferrales; family UBA7541; genus DASTCZ01. The sequence continues at coordinate 1,038 of JBGOTC010000173.1, read as the reverse complement.
TCGTTACTAGCATTATGGTTGGGGTGTGCCTGCGGGCGGGATTGACTTGCGCGCGGGCCGCCTCTGACCAAGGAATTCAAGTAGGAGGTCCATCATGGGCACATTCTTCCAAGACCTTCGATTCGGCGCGCGCACCCTGGCCAAGGCGCCCGGTTTTACCTTCATCGCCATCCTGACGCTGGCACTGGGAATCGGCGCGAACAGCGCTCTCTTCTCGGTGGTGAACGGAGTCCTGTTGAATCCCCTACCCTATCCCGAGCCGGACAAGCTCGTGGCGGTCTATGCCTCCACGCATGAATTTGATCAGAGCTCGGTGGCCTATCTAAATTACCTGGACTGGGAGAAGGACAACCAGTCGTTCGCTCATCTGGGCATCTTCAGGGACGAAAACCTGTTCATGACCGGAGCCGGGGAGGGCGAGCGCGTCCGCGCCTACATGATCTCGGCAAGTTTCTTTCCGGCCCTGGGGATCCAGCCGCTCCACGGGCGGCTCATGCGCCCCGAAGAGGACCGCGTCGGTGGAACGCCGGTGGCCTTGATCAGCGAAGGACTGTGGAAGCGGAAGTTCGGCGGCTCGCAGGACATCCTGGGAAAATCCATCACGCTCACGGGGAAGTCCTATGAAGTGATCGGCATTATTCCCGGGAGCTTTACGCTCTATGGACGTCCGCGCGAAGTGTATATCCCGATTGGGCAGTGGGCCGATGCCACATTCCGCGATCGTCACGTCAGCATGGGATCGAATGTTCTCGGACGGTTGAGGCCCGGCGTGACGTTGACGCAAGCCAAAACGGATATGGACCGCATCGCGAAGAACCTGGCGGAGACTTACCCTGATTCCAACAAAGGGATGAGTATCACTCTACTGACATTGAAGAAAGATATGGTCGGCGACATCGCGCCGTTCCTCTATTTGCTGCTGGGCGCCGTGGGGTTCGTGCTGCTGATTGCCTGCGCAAATGTGGCCAACCTGCTGTTGGCGCGCGCCACGGGCCGGACGAGAGAGTTCGCGGTCCGCGCAGCCCTGGGGGCAAGCCG
>JBGOTC010000172.1:0-7008 GCA_041476305.1 Terriglobia bacterium | reverse complement strand
GTGGATCTCGCTCGCCGCAACTCCAGTTCCATTACCGCCGCTGGCGCGGCGCGTGTCTCCTCCACGAGCACGGTCACGATTACCACCCAGGCGCCGCACGGCCTGCTCACTGGCGACGCCGTCCTCATCACCGGTGTGACCGATACTTCTTTTAATGGCGTGTTCTCTGTCGTCTCTGTTCCATCTTCAACGAAGTTTACCGTCACACAGGCCGGCCCCGATGCGACCAGCGGCAGCGGTACTGCGTTTTATTCCCAGCCTCTGGCTACCGTTGGTTTTGGAGTTGGTGTTTCCGGCATCGCCGTGAATCCAGAAGCGGGTCGCGCTGTCATGACCGACCCTACCGCGGGTGCATCTGTCTTGACCATGAGCGTTCTCGACCAGGCCGTCACTCCTTTGCTTCTCGAATCAGGCACTGTCGCTGTTGCCGTAAATCCTTACACCGATATCGCCGTCACCATCAATCCCAACACGCACCAGGCTTCCGTAATTGATCCGCGCACGCCTTTCAGAATGACCACTGTCAACTTGGCGGGCACCAGCCCCAGCGCTGTCGCCATTGACCCGGGTTCAAACCAAGTCTTGATCACCAATCAAGGCAGCAACGACTTGACGGTAATTTCCCTGAATACCCCGGGCAATCCCATCAAGCCACTGCACCTTGAGTCCGTGAACCTCCCGCTGAATCGTCAATTCGGCACGGATCTCACGCTCTCTTCCTCGACTGATTTGCCTCTCACCTTGATCGGGAAGGGTTTTGTCGGCATGGTGGCTCGTGTGGACGGTTTCGTTCTTCCCGCCGTCGGCCCTGTGACGGATCGTGTGATGAACGTCGTTGTCCCCGCATCTTTGCTCGGAGCCGCGCGGCGTTTCTCCGTTGACGTTGTGAATCCTGCAGTCCCCACCGCTGTTTCAAATTCTGAAGGGTTCTCCGTGGTGAAAGCGGTTGATTTGACGTCGCTGGCTTGCCCCTCGCCCCTGCCGACGGCGGTCGCCGTCGATGATCTGCGTAACCTCGCCCTGGTCACACAATCTTCCTGCGGTCGTGTCGCGGTCGTGGATGTGAACACAGCAACGGTCACCAATAACCTCGTCGTTGGGAGTAATCCGCAGGGCATCGCCACCATTCCGCGACTTGGCCTTGCGGTCGCCACCAATCGCGGCAGCAACAACGCCTCCATCCTCAATATTGCCGACATGTCTCAGGCGGTCATCACCATTGCCGTGGGCATCGAACCGATCGGTGTGGACATCAGCCCCATTGACGGATCGACGCTGGTCACCAACTCCAATACCAATTCCAATTCCGTCTCCTCATTCGGCGCGGCGGAAGGACCCACCGCGACGGCCGCGGTCACTGCTGTTTGCGGAGCGCCCGCTGCCGTGGCCATCAACCCCTATGACTTGCAGGCACTTGTGGCTTGCGCGACTTCCACCGGAGGCCAAAACCTGGTGCTCCTGGATGTTTCCGCCAGTCCGCCGGTCGCTGTCTCTCAGGCTGCGGGGCCCAACCAGCCGACGGGAGTCGTGTTCGATCCCGCGACGAAGGTCTACATCGTCACGTCCAGCTTGGGCAACAGCGTGTTCTTCGTGAACCCGGCCACAAACCAGATCACGCCCGCGCGGGACGGCATCAATCCATTTTCGATTGCGCTGAATTACCTGACGAACACGGCGGTCACGGTGAACGCGCTGAGCAATACTGTTTCGGTCTTGGATGTTACTGACCGGCGCGTGCGGGCGAATATGGGTCTGAAGGGCGCGCTTCTTGGCTCGGTGGCGATTTTCTCGCGCACCAACCTGGTGATCATCGTGGACCAGGTCAACAATCGCCTCTTGTTCGTTCCTTTGCCAAATTGACGCGAGGAAGACCTGGCGCCACGAGGATTGGAGTTCTCGTGGCGCTTTTTCATTTCACTTCGTTCTTGTAGACCGTTCCATCCTTCATCACAAATTTCACGCGTTGTAGTTCCGTGATGTCCGCCAGCGGGTCGCCGGAAACCGCCACCAGGTCCGCCAGCCGCCCGGCCTCAATGGAGCCGAGGTCGTCGCCGCGCCCCAGCAGCTCCGCGGCGCGGATGGTGCCTGTGCGGATCGCGTCCATCGCGCTCATCCCGTATTGCACGTAGTAATTGAACTCCACTGACTGGTGCATGCTGGCCGTGCCGGTCCAGGCGAAGCCGCCGGCGTCCGTGCCCATCACGATTTTCACATGATGCTTCAGCGCCAGTTGGAACGCGGCTTTTTCCGTGGCCACCATTTTCGGCCAGTTGCCGCCGCGGTCCACCACCGCCGCGCCCACCATGATGGTGGGGCACCAGAAAATTCCGCGCCGTGCCATTTCGTCCATCTGCGTTTCCGTCAAGCCGTCGCCATGCTCAATGGAATCCACGCCTGCGCGGAGCGCCGCGGCGATGCCGTCGGAGCCGATGGCGTGCGCGGCGACCTTGTGCCCCAGGCGGTGCGTCTCCTCCACAATCGCGCGCGCTTCGTCATCCGTGAAGTTCACCCAGCTGTGCAGCACGCCGTCGGGCGCGTAAAAATAGCTGCGGTCGCTGTAATACTTGATCCAGTCCGCGCCGTGCGAAATCTGTTCGCGGACGGCCTTACGCGCGTTCTCCACTCCATCCACCACCTGCACGCCGTGGGGCATTTCCAGTTCCCAGGAGTAGCCCTGCAGCGGATACATCCCCGTGGGGGCCATGGCGCGCGTGGAGACGAAGAGCCGCGGCCCGGACACGCTGCCATTGTTGATGGCGCGCTTCACATCCGCGTCGGCATACATCGCGCCTTCGGTTTCTAGGTCGCGCATGGTGGTGAATCCATGGTCCAGCGCAAGCCGCGCGTTACGCGCCGCGAGGATCGCTCGGTAGGGAATGGACATCTTCAGCAGTTGCTCGTCGTAGTCCGCCGCCAGCACGTCGCCGTTCAGCAGCAGGTGCGTATGCATGTCCATCAATCCGGGCAGCACGGTGGCATGGGAAAGGTCAATCAGTTCCACTCCCGCGGGCGCGCTGCCGTTCGGCGTCACCGAAACAATCCTGCGGCCTTCAATGAGGATCAGCGCGTTCAGGATGGGCTGGTCGCTCTTGCCGTCAATCAAGCGCCCGGCGCGGATGGCTACTCGCTTGGGCGGCGCGCTTCCCGTTTGCGGAGCCTGCGCGCTTGCAAAGTGCGCGGTGCAGATTGCCAGAGTTAGAATAATCAGACGACGTTTCATGATTTCCTCCCTCTCAATTCCTGTGTGAGCTTGCGCATTTTGCCCCAGTCGCGTCTCCGCGGCAAGCGCGCCATACCCTTGGCGACGGCGGGCCGCGCTTAGTAGAAGCCCCGGGCGTTGACATCCTAAATCGCGAAGCGTAGGCTTCGCGTAAATCACCCCCTATGAAGGAGGACTCAGCATTCCCATGAGCAAATTCACTCGCGTTGGCATTCTTTTGACCCTGGCCGTGGCCCTCGCATTTGCCACCGCCTGGTCCACCCCGCAATCCGCGGGAGCCCACATGAAGGCCCGCTACTTTGAGGCCTGCAGTTGCCACCTGTTTTGCCCCTGTTACTTCAACCAGCATGCCGAACACCCCAAGTGTGAATTCAACATGGCCGTGAACGTGGAAGAGGGCATGTCCGGCGACGTGAATCTCGCGGGAGCCAAGTACTGGCTGACCGGCGACCTCGGCGACAAGTGGGGAACGGAGAAGAAGGGCGCCTGGGTGGTGGTCTCGTTCGATCCCAAAACCTCCAAAGCGCAGCGCGACGCGCTGGCTCCCATCATCCTGAAGACCTATGGCCTGGAGTGGGGCGACCTGAAGGTGCAGGAAGCGTCCATCGAAATCTCTCAAACCGGAGACATCGCCGAAGCCAAACTCGACGGCGGCAAGATGGCTCACTTGAAACTCCGCCGTGTGCCGGGCGACGACGGCAAAGGCGTGATCCTGAAGAACGTGAGTTATTTCCAGGCCAGCAAGAACCAGGGATTTGAGATGTACAAGTCCATCGAGCACCGCTCCGACCTGCCGGGGCACGTGTTCAATTATTCGGATCGCAACGCGTTCCTGATTACCATCACTACCGATTTGCCGGCAACCAAGTAGCGCATGGCCCGTCCGCCTCGGGCGGATTATGGCGGGCAAGCTAGTGTGAAGGCCAAAGAGCCCACCCTTTCCGAAGGAGAGGGTGGGCTTTGTGCCTTTTTGGAGGGGTACCAGGCCTGGAAATCTGGAGTAGTTATATTCTAGTACACAGGAATATCCCCCCACCCCCCTGTTTTTTGTAACTGCACTATCTAAAGGACTTACAGACGTAAAGCTCGTAACTGCACATTCTGCAGGGTTTAAAGTCCAGTGTTTTGAAATGGATGCACCTATGCTTGTAACTGCACTATCTAAAGGACTTACAGACGCAAAATCCGTAACTGCGCATTCTAAAGGAGTTAGGGGGTTTTGGGAGTCGCGGAGGGATCGGCCCGCCGCCAAGGCTATGGCGGGTGGGGTGGGATAGAGACAGAGCGGCCTAGCCATGGACCATGTTAGCTTAAGGGTATACGGCTGTCAACGAATATTTACTGAGTAGTATTCGAACGGGCGTTCGAACGGGGCAGTGCCATACAAGGATGGTCCACCCTGATTATGATTCTTTAAGTATTTGGAGGCGGCTAATAAGTGCTCTTACTCTTCCATTTGTTGGATCTTCAACAACTGCCTTTTCCGCGGTCTCCATTGCCTCATCAAGTTTTCGATCAAGCATAAGGGCATACGCCTTGTTGTACAGGATCTGGCTCCGGTCACGACCGTTTCGCTCGCGTTCGAGTGCAAGATCAAACTGTTGCACTGCCTCGCCAAATCTCCCCAACGAGGACAGCGCGAAGCCCTTATTCCTGTATCCATTTGCAAAAGTTGGTGAGTTTGCGATGGCGTTGTTGGATGCCTCCAGTGCATCTTCGTACTTGCGCATTTGATTGAGCATGAAGGCTAGTTGCGCCCACCCCTTGCCGAGACTCGGGTGCGAATCAAGCACTCCTAGTAATAGAGCTATGGCTTCTCGAGTGTCCCCTGCCCGGTGGAGACTGTAGGCAAGACTAAGTTGACTCTCAGGCCCCGTTACCTGCAGATCAATTCCGGAAATGGGCTTGCCACATCCATTGCAATACTTGGCGCCAAACGGATTCTCAATTCCACAAGTGGGACATAGGCTGGAAGTTGGTCTCCCTCCGAGCAGATCGTCAAGCGCTTCTCTCGCAGTTCTGTACCGCTTAGTGAGATCTCTCTCCAATAGCTTTGTAACTACTTGCTCCGCGCGAGGGTCCACAGCAGGATTTACGGTTCTCAGTGCTTGAGGAATAACAGTCGAATCGAGAATTCTCTCCTTAGTGGTCCAAAGCCCTGACATATCTATGAAAGGCTGTCTTTGCGTAAGCAGTACATATGCCAGAATGCCCGCGGAAAACAGATCGGACTGTACACTCCAGGACCGATTCAAAAGGACTTCAGGGGCGGAATAGGTAGCTGACCCAAAACGGGAGGGATCCCAAGGAGCGCCACCAGAAACATTTTGCCCGACAACGAATCGCGAAACACCGAAATCAGTTAGGCGCGCCTCACCAACATCAGGTAACATGATGTTCCCAGGTTTCACATCTCCATGAACGCGTCCCTTTTCATGGGCATACTCTAATCCCTCTAGACATTGCTCGATGATTTCCTTGGACTCCTCAAGTGTTGGCCAAGTCGATTTTCTAGTGTCATCCCTGAGTCTACCTTGAAGTGACACCCCGGGCACAAACTCCTCCACGAGAAAACCATCACTCTCATTAAACTCTAAGACAGGTACGATGTTCTTATGGTGTAATAAGCCTGCTGCCGACGATTCCGACTCAAGTTCCTTGATTGCGTGGCGGGAACCGATCGGCTCCTTAATGACGCAGAATTTCGGGGGCGCAGACTCTGAATCCCATGCCTGCCAAGTCTTTCCATGCTCGCCCTGGCCCAGCAACGCCCTAATTTCGTACCTTTTCTTTAGTTTTGTGCCAATTTCGGTTGTCATAGCTTGGTCAGGGTACAATCTGTCTGGTTTGGATACAACCTGATTCTTTTACACATTTGAATATAAAAGAATGAATAATCATTTCAAGCCTTGGCAAGTCGGCGTCTCTTCGCGTTGCAGCTTTTCCATGTGGCGAAATGATCCAAACAGTCTCCGAAGTGAATGGTTGGGAATAGGCGGCCCAGGTTCCAAGCTCTTACGCTATTTAGAGATTCGTGGGAACTGGACAATACTGTTATTAGATTCTGAATAACTCAATGTGGCGGCAGTGGTCGCATTCGAAGCGTCGAACGTGTAACACTCCGTCCTGTTGCCATGATGAAGGAGAATTTCCAGGCACTGTAAACGACCCCGAGAGCAGGGCAAGCGCTTCCTTAGACGACGCAGTCGCCGGCCCTGAAGGTTGGTAGAACCCCATGCCGCATATCCGACAAGGCATTGGTACGCCATCCCTAAGCAATTGGCCGCCACGCCGCATCACATCCAAGTGAGCATCGACAACGGTAAGCAATTCTGTTGCGCGGGGTAGACACTTTTCGGGATCGTCATGAAGACACTTTTCGAGAACGGCGTTTATCATGTGCATTCTTGGGTCGTTCTGGAAACTCTTCGTCAAGTCAAAGTCTGCCCTTGTATACCACTCCCGGATGAGCTTGAGGCGCCCGGCAGCCATGCACCAAAGGAGTTTCCCGAGCATATACACATCAAAATGCCCACTGACTTTGTCCAACCGGTCTTCTGTTTCAGCCCAGGGAGGCATGTAATCGCGCGGACCAACGCTTTCGTTGGTGAACGTTAGGCGTTCAGCTAAGTCCGGAAGAAATGCGATTCCAAGATCACCGAGAATTGGAATCCCGTCAATTCCAATGAAAACATTGGCAGGCTTGATGTCCCTATGAAAAACCCCATCTTTATGAAGCGAGCTAACGGTTTCCACCACTTGCCGAAAAGTCGCAAGAGAAAGTAGTG
>JBGOTC010000171.1:0-7012 GCA_041476305.1 Terriglobia bacterium | reverse complement strand
GTGCCCTTGATGGTTACCGTGTGGCCGGCGTGGGGCGCAGCGGTGTCTTGCGGATTGAGCGTATAGACTTTCTGCGTTTTGGAATCAACAAAGGCGTACTTCGCGCCATGGTTCTTGACGCAGGAGGTGGTGCATTCCGCGGTGTGGTTAGCCTTGGCTCCACACTGAGTGTCCGTAACGGTCCCGCTCCAGGTGCCTTCCGTGCCCGCCGGAGCGGCAATCGTCAAGCCCGCGCCGATCAAGAGAACTACTGCGATGAACAGCAAACGCTTTGTCATGGTCATTTCTCTCCGAGTTGTGATTTTTGATTTCGACCGAAAAAGTCCCCTACCCCACCCTGAGGATACAGCGTCACTTTGTCACAAGTCCCGCACCCCTGTCCAGACCGGCGCCAAAACAGAAGCGGGAGGACCGGTTCAGGGTCCTCCCGCTGGGTGTTTGGCAGACATCCCGGTAGGGGTCTCTGCCGAGGTAGATCAGGTCCGTGCTCAGTTGCTCCCCGTGTTCGTCGCGGAAGCCTGCGCGGATTGCACCTTCGGAACGCTCAGGTAGCCGACGATCTTATCCTTGGACACTGTGTTGACGACCAGTTCCATGGAAGCGCGGCTGCCGCGCGTGTAGAAGAAGATCGGCTCGTTGACGGCGCGGTTCTTCTTCTCCAGGCGCATGTCGTCCACATAGAGTGCAACGGTGTACTGGTTGCGCTTCACGTTGACGCCACGGAGTTCCAGGGTCACATTGCCCACCTTTTCCTTCGTGCCCTTGGTGGAGAGGGTGAATTCGATGTAGTCGCGCTGCCCGAGCCGGCGGAGTTGCTCGAGTTCGTCATGGTTGCGCGCGATCTGCGTGCCATGCTCGGTGAGCATTCCATTGGCCTGGAGCAAACCCTGTTTGGTGGCGTCGAGGTCGGTTCTCACACCATTCACATCGGTGGATACGGCCCTGACGTCATCGTTGCTGGCCTTGGTCGCGAGCTCGGCTTCTGTGCTCTGGACCTTGTCCTGCATCGCGGTCAATTGCTTGGAATACTGTTCACGGATTTGCGTGGCCTGGCGGCGGGACTTGTCCAACTCGCCCTGCGTCAGCTTCAACCGGTCGGTCACAACCGAGAGATCGCCCTGGACCTGAGAATTGATGGCTTCGGCCTGCGACAACCGTTGAGTGACCGTGTCGAGATTCTGGCGCAGCAGCTTGGAATCGTTCTGCGCTGCCTGTTGCGCATCGCGTGCGTGATTGGAAGCGCTCCAGCCAACCCCCAACGCAAGCAAGGAAACCGCTGCCAGCGCCACAACGGCCAGGCCCAGCCAGCGCGGAGTTCCTTCATTCACTTGAACAACTTCATTGCGTTCGTCTGTCATTTTCGTTTTCTCCATTCGGAAAAACCCCCTGCGGGTTGGATAAGAGCACGCGCCCGGCCAAAGCCCTTTATGAACGCGAGGCGCCAATAAGTCTTGTGTCTTCAGGGTGTTAGAGGTGTCTTGGTTTTCATGGTTCGCCCCGGACAAGATTGAAATGTGGCAAACTTTACCTTGTGCATGTTTTTTCTCTGCGTTTATCTTTTGGGCATATTTTGGAGCGTGTTTTGGGGAGGGAGGGGAGGAGAAAGCAAGTCGGTTGGAAGTGGCTGGAAGAAGGAAGAATCGAAATCAAGCCGGGGAACTGCGTGACGCCAAAGTGCGGCTCAAACCAGATGAGGATGGGGAAGCCGGGATGGATCCGCTCCGAAATAGGTCTCCAGAGTTTCTTCGGCGGCCTCCAAAACGGAGAAGCAGTTCTGACAGGCGACGAGATGTTCGGAAACTTGTCGCTCCGCGGAGGGGGAGAGGCGGCCCTCGAGGTAATCACAGATGTTACGAATGGCAGCGTGACAGGTCATGACATTCCCCCTGAGGCCCCAAGCCCCGCCAAGTAGGAAAGCATCTGAAAGGCCAGTCGAGATTCGGGGGACGACCTGTTTAAGTGACATAAGAAAAGGGACTTACGATCGGTGCGCCGATTGGAAACCATCCAAATGCAGTACTAGAACGGTGCCATTCCTACACGAAGACCTGCCCTTTTGGGGTGCAACACTGGCTTCCCTTTGTGGTAGCGGCGAGGCCTCAGCGAGTGATCGTCATGTTCTGAAGTTCGGCGATTCGCTCGCTGAGCGGCGGGTGCGTACTGAACAACCCGGTGAAAAGGGAGCGCGCACTGAGTGGAGCAACGATATAAAGCGATGCGGTGCTGGGAGAGACGTCCATGGGGATGCGCTTGTTGTATTCGCCAAGCTTTTTTAGCGCCGAGATCAAGCCGTAGGGATGGCCAACGAGCTTGACTCCCGCGGCGTCCGCCGCGTATTCCCGCTGCCGCGAAATGCCCAGTTGAAGAAGCAGCGCGGCAATCGGAGCGATGATCATCATCAGCAACATGGTCAGGCCGCTGCCGCGGTCGCGGGAATCCCGATCGCCGTACCCGCCGAAAATCATTCCCCAGCGAGCCATGTGGGCAAGCCAGGTGAGGGCTCCGGCGAGTGTCGCGGCGATGGAAGTGGTCAGGATGTCGTAGTTGCGGACGTGGGAAAGCTCGTGCGCGATAACGCCCTCCAGCTCTTCATCGTTCATCAAGTTCAGTAATCCCGCGGTGACAACGACTGATGCGTGTCTTGGATTGCGGCCGGTGGCAAAGGCATTGGGAGCTTCCTCCTGCGTCACGTAAAGTTTCGGCATGGGGATGTTCCCCTTCCCGCAAAGCCGCTCCATCACGGAGTAAAGGCGCGGGGCCTGCTCCCGCGTGACGGGCTGCGCGTGGCTGGACATGATGGCGAACTTGTCGGAGAAAAAGTAAGCGAACAGGTTCATGGCCACAGCAACGCCGAGCCCGATGGTCATTCCCTGCCTACCCGCGAGGGCTTGGCCGCCGAGAACCAACAGCATTGTTAGCGCAATAAGTAGAATGCCGGTCTTGAGTGCACGCATTGGGACCCTCTCCCCGAATGAATCAGAACTTCACTCACATTCAGTCTAAGAAGCGGCGAGCCCGGCGTCAACCGGGGCAACGAGTTACGAGCGCCGCTGACCGCTGTTCAGCGCGATGCCTGTGCCGCGGCGGCGGACTTCGCAGTCGCGTCCAGAGCGGCCCCGGGCTTCCGCGTGAACTTCACCGTGTTGGATGCGCGGTCTGCGTCAACAACTACATGGTCGCCCGGCAGTACGGTGCCATCGAGGATCTGCATTGCGAGCGGGTCCTGCACGATCCGCTGGAGCGTCCGGCGCAGAGGCCGGGCGCCGTAGGCGGGGTCGTACCCTTCGGCGAGAACGAGCTTTAGTGCGGCAGGCGTCAGTTCGATCATCACGTTGCGGTCGGCAAGCATCTTCGCGACCTGCGCGAGCTGCAGAACGACGATCTTCTCGAGCTGCTCTTTGCCGAGTGGATTGAAAATCACAATCTCGTCCACGCGGTTGAGAAACTCCGGGCGGAATGCCGCGCGCAAGGCCAGGTCAGCCTCGCGTCGCGCCCTTGCGGGATCCGATACCGCGTATTCGGAGATGACTCCTGAGCCGACGTTGCTGGTCATCACCAGGACCGCATTTCGGAAGTCAACCGTGCGGCCTTTACCATCGGTAAGCCGCCCATCCTCCAGAATCTGCAGGAGAATCCCGAACACATCAGGATGCGCCTTCTCAATTTCGTCGAACAATATGACGCTGTAGGGATGTCGCCGCACCAGCTCTGTCAATTGGCCGCCCTCTTCGTAGCCAACATAGCCCGGCGGCGCGCCAATCATGCGCGCGACGGAATGTTTTTCCATGTATTCGGACATGTCCAGGCGCACCATGGCGCGTTCATCGTCGAATAAGAATTCGGCGAGCGCGCGGGCCAGTTCGGTCTTCCCCACCCCCGTGGGCCCGAGGAAAATAAATGAGCCGATGGGACGGTGGGGATCGCTGAGGCCGGCGCGGCTGCGGCGGATGGCGCCGGCGACGCGGGCCAGGGCGTCATCCTGGCCGACAACGCGCAGGCGCAGGCGTTCTTCCATGCCCACCAGCTTCTGCGCTTCGCCCTCAAGCAGGCGGCCCACCGGGATGCCGGTCCATTTGCTGACCAGCGCACCGATATCCTCTTCGTCCACCTCTTCCTTGAGCATGCGGCCGTCTTTCTGCACTTCGGCGAGGCGCTTTTGTGCGGCGGCGAATTCGCGTTCCGCCGCGGCCAACTTGCCATAGCGAATTTCGGCGACGCGTGCGAGATCGCCGGCGCGTTCATACCGCAGTTCTTCCGCCTTCAGCTGTTCGATTTGTTACTTGAGTTTGCGCAGGCCACCAATGGCGTTCTTCTCGACCTGCCAGCGCGCCTTCTTGGCGGAGGATTCCTCGCGCAGAGAGGCGAGTTCTTCTACGATCTGCGCGAGCCGCGCTTTGGAATGGGCGTCGGATTCCTTAAGGAGCGCCTGCCGCTCGATTTCGAGCTGCATGATGCGCCGTTCGACCTCGTCAATTTCGACAGGGAGTGAATCGATCTGCATGCGCAGGCTGGCAGCGGCCTCGTCAATCAGGTCGATGGCCTTGTCGGGCAGGAAACGGTCGGCGATGTAGCGATGTGAGAGCGTGGCTGCGGCGATGATGGCTGAATCCTTGATGCGCACGCCGTGATGGATTTCGTAGCGCTCCTTCAATCCGCGCAGGATGGCAATGGTGTCTTCCACAGATGGCTCGCTGACCAGCACAGGTTGGAAGCGACGCTCGAGCGCGGGGTCTTTCTCAATGTGTTTGCGGTATTCGTTCAGCGTGGTGGCGCCGATAGCGCGCAGCTCGCCCCGCGCCAGCGCGGGCTTCAGCATGTTGCTCGCGTCCATGGCGCCTTCCGCGGCCCCGGCACCGACCACGGTGTGAAGTTCGTCGATGAAAAGGATGATTTGGCCTTCGGCGTCGGTGACTTCCTTCAGGACGGCCTTCAGACGGTCTTCAAACTCACCGCGATATTTCGCGCCGGCCACCATCGCGGCGAGGTCCAGCGCCACCAATCGCTTGGGTTTCAAAACTTCCGGAACGTCGCCGGAGACGATGCGCTGGGCCAGTCCCTCCACTATGGCGGTCTTGCCGACTCCAGGCTCCCCGATGAGGACGGGATTGTTTTTCGTGCGCCGCGCCAGGATCTGCATCACACGCCGGATTTCATTGTCCCGGCCGATGACGGGATCCAGTTTGCCGCGGCGCGCAAGTTCTGTGAGGTCACGCGCATATTGTTCCAGCGCTCGATAGGTGGATTCGGGATTGGGCGAAGTGACGCGTTGGCTCCCACGCACGCCGGCGAGCGCCTGCAGGATGGCATCGTGACTAGCGCCGTGGCGGCGCAGGATTTCGGCGGCGGGATCGCGGCCGAGGTCCGCCACGGCTAGCAGCAGATGTTCGCTGGAAACATATTCGTCGTGAAACTTCCCTGCCTCGGCGAAGGCTTTCTCAAATAGTTCGTTCAGAACCGGGCCGAGATGCTGTTGGGCGACGCCAGCCACTTTCGGGAGGCGGTCCAGGGCCTGCTCGATATCCTGCGACAGGGCATCGGGCGGCGCACCCAGACGGTTCATGAGCGGGCGAACCACTCCATCGCTTTGGGAAAGCAGGGCGGATAGCAAGTGCAGCGGCTCAATCTGTTGATGATTGTGCCGCGCCGCCACTTCCTGCGCTTCCTGGAAGGCTTCCTGCGCCTTGATAGTCAGTTTTTCAAGTCGGAGCATTTTTGCGCCACCTCTTACGCGTGATCAGGTGAAAAGCGGGGGCCAGCAGCATTCACTGGCCCCCGTGGCAAATCATGCGACTACTCCCCTGAATGTTCAGTGGCCGTTCGTTGCCACGTTGACCTTCACCTGTTTGGGCTTTGACTCTTCGCGCTTCGGCATCTTCACGGTCAGCACGCCGTGCTGATAATCGGCCTTGATGGCCTCCGCGTTGACCGTATTCGGCAACGAAAAGCTCCGGCTGAACGAGCCGTAGGCGCGCTCGGTGCGGAGGACATTGTCCTCATTCACGGACTTCTCCATCTTGCGCTCGCCGCGGATGGTCAACATGTTGTTCTCCACGCGAACGTCCAGGTCCTTGTCATTCATCCCGGGGAGATCTGCGGTGACCACGAGTTCATTCTCAGTCTCGTAGATGTCCACGGCCGGAGCCCAGGCGGTCAGGCTGGAGTCCGAAGTGTTGTCGCGGAAAGAATCTTCCAGCAGGCGGGACACCTGATCTTGAAAAGTGTTGATGCCACGGAAAGGCTTCCATCGAACCAAAGTGTTCATGAATCAACCTCCAAAGTGATGTTACAGCATGCATAGCATATTATCTGCGCGTATTATTGTCAAGTATTTTCTTAGTCGACCCAATTGCAGGTAAATATCATTTGTTCAACTACTTAAGGAAGATTGCTGATCATGCTGCCCTGTCAGCTCTCTTTCAGGTTTGAGTGAAGTATGCGGATTCGGATTATCTTCTGACATCGGATAAAATGACCCTGATCTGAGAATTGATCATTGAAACTCTCCGAATTCACTTTCGAGCTTCCTGAGGATCGAATTGCGCAGCGCCCGCTTGCCTCCCGCGACGCCTCCAGGATGATGGTGCTCTCGCGAGGAACCACGAACCGGTGGGAGGATAGGTCGTTCGGTGACTTGCCCCAGATACTTCGAGGGGACGAACTTATTATCGTCAATGACGCGCGCGTAATTCCCGCGCGCTTATTTGGTAGGCGCCGCGGAGTTCGAAGCGAGCCAGCGGGGAGAAACAGCAGGAGACCGCTCGAGCACTTATCAGCTGAAATCGAAGTCCTTCTCACACGCAATCTTGGCCCGGACACATGGGAAGCCCTGGTACGGCCGGGCAAGAAGGTGAGGGTCGGCGAGCGCGTCGTCTTCGGCGAGGGAGAGTTGGAGGCTGAAGTGATTGACCGGGGAGAGCTCGGTCTTCGCACCCTGCGCTTCGCTTCCGGCGGCGACGTCCAAATGGCGATTGAGAGGCTCGGCCATGTCCCCCTGCCGCCGTACATCAAGCGG
>JBGOTC010000170.1:0-7043 GCA_041476305.1 Terriglobia bacterium | reverse complement strand
GATGTGGGATGCGGCACGGGCCGCTGGCTGCGCCGCTACCGCCAGATGCAAATCCGGGCTGTGGGCTTGGACGCCACACAAGACATGCTGCGGCGTGCTGTCGCGGTCGGCTTGGATTCACCGGTGGTGGCCGCCCGCGCTCAAAAGCTTCCGTTTCGTGATGGCGCGTTCGACCTGGTTTCAGATGTCACGGTGGTGCAGCACATTCCTTCTTCCGAACAGGCTGGAGTATTGGCGGAAATGGTTCGAGTGCTAAGGCCGGGCGGCCACCTGTTGCTGATCGAGTTGATAAGAGGCGAGGCCCCGCACATTTTCCCGCGGAATCCGGCGGGCTGGATTGTCGCCGGCAATGCGGCCGGCCTGAGATTGATCTTCTCCGAAGGCCAGGAGTTCCTTCTGTTTGATCAAGTAATGGCTCGAGCCGCCCAAGGTTTGCGACGCATTGCAGGAGGAAAACAAGGAAGCCCGCTCCCCGCGCAGGAGGATGCTTCAGCCCGGCAAGGAAGACGGCAATCCGCGGGCAAATCGGTGTATTGGGCGATGCGAAGAATTTCGTGCAAAGCATCCGAGTGGGCGGAACCTCTCGCCCAGAAGGCATGCCCAATCAATTGGGCAACACACGCGCTATTCGTTTTTCAGAAAAACACTAAGTAAGGTCAGCCGGTCCGCGTCGAATTCGATGGGCAACGGGTTGGAGGACGATGAAGGTTCTGGTTCTGGCGCCGCCGATGCAGGGCGTGGGAGGCGTCCAACAATACACCGCGACTCTGGTCCGCGCGCTGGGCGCCATCCTCGGCGAAGGCAACACGCGAATCGTTGTAGTGCCTGCCGAGCCCGAGTTATTGCCTGACGGTACTTTCGCATTTCCGCGAAGTGTGAAATTCCGATTCCTCGCGCGTGCCATCGGGGACGCCCTTCGATGGCGACCGGACCTGATGATCTGCACGCATCTGGGAGTGGCCGCCGCTGCCAGCGTGGTGAAGATTTTTTTCGGGATCCCTTACTGGATCATCCTGCACGGAATTGAAGTGTGGGGGGATTTGCCGTCCGGCAAGCTTCGCGCACTGCAGCGAGCCGAACGACTCGTGGCAAACAGCCGGTTCACTCTCGAGGCAACGGTTTCCCGTCACGCTTTGGGCGGGAAGCAATCAAGCGTTCTTCCACCGGCGATCGAATATGTGGGCCCCACGGAATACGCCTCGAACACCGAAGATGCTCGCCCAACTGTATTGACAGTGGGGCGTCTCGCTGCGTCGGAGCGGTACAAGGGCCATGACGTCATGCTGGAATCCTGGGTGGATGTCCACCGGAGGGTTCCCGGCGCGGTTTACGAAATTGTCGGGGATGGAGATGACCGCCGACGACTTGAAGCCCGCGCCAAAGAATTGGGGATGCATGATTCAGTGAAATTTGTTGGCACGCTTTCCGGGATCGCGTTGGAGGACTCCTACGAGAGATGCCGGGTATTCGCTCTACCGTCGAAGACCAACCTTGATCCTCGCGGTCCGCGCGGCGAAGGGTTCGGCATTGTTTTTGTGGAAGCGATGGCACACTGCAAGCCGGTCGTGGGCCCGAAGTCCGGCGCTCCTGCGGAATTCATTCGCGATGGTGAACACGGCATCCTCGTGGATCCGGCCAGTCCACTCGAAGTTGCGAACGCTCTGGTCACGCTGCTCGAGCAACCCGCGCGGGCGCGCCAGATGGGCCGGGCAGCGGGCGAATGGGTGCGCCAGGAATTCAGCTTTGAGAGATTCTGCACACGCCTGAGTGCAATTCTGGCGGAGCATGTCAATCCGTCGGCAACCCGGGAAGATGTCGCAGTCAAAGCCGGTTGAATGGGCGTTGATGCGAATGGAAGAATTACATGGCGCAGCGGAAGGAACCTACTCTATGATTGCGCGTACGCCATCGTGTAATTTCAAATTCAGCGGAATGAGGCACAAGTTTGAATTCTAAAGTGCGCATTGCATTGATTGGTTACGGCTATTGGGGTCCGAATTACGCCCGTGTGTTCGAGGAGTCCACGGATTCGGCAATCACGGTCATTTGCGATACGCAGCAGGAGCGGTTGGAACGCGCCTCCCGCCGGTTTCCGCAGATCGAAATTTCGCGCGATTATGGAGAGGTGTTGAACCGGAAAGACATTGATGCCGTTGTCGTATCCACTCCAGCCACGACTCACCACACGGTGGCCCGGCAGGCTCTCGAGTCAGGCCGGCATGTCCTGGTGGAGAAACCACTGGGAATTGAAGTGGAGCAATGCGAACAACTGCAACAACTGGCCGAGAAGAAGGGCCGGGTCCTGATGGTGGCGCACACTTTTCTTTACAATCCAGGGATACAAAAACTGCGAGATTGCGTCCGGTCGCCCTCTTTCGGGCGTGTCTACTACGTACATTCGACACGTACGAACCTTGGGCCGATTCGGCAGGACGTCAACGCCATTTGGGACCTCGCGCCGCACGACATTTCGATTTTCAACTTTCTGCTGGATGAGGTGCCCCTCTGGGCGAGTGCGATCGGGTCGCGTGCCCTTGGCAATGCCCGCGAGGATGTGGGATTCATTACCCTGGGATACTCCAACAATGTAATCGGTAACATCCATGTGAGCTGGGCAGATCCGAATAAAGTACGCAGAGTTGTGGCGGTCGGGAGCTATCAGCGGGCGGTTTTCGACGACTTGAACGATCTGGAGCGCATCCGGATTTACGAGAAAGGCGTCTCGGTTGGGGAAATGGACGCCAACTCATTTGGAGAGTTCAAACTGCTGGTCCGCGATGGCGATATTATCAGTCCCAAGATTCAATTCAGCGAGCCGCTGAAGAATCAAGCCACGGACTTCGTCGCGGCCATTACTGAAAACCGCAAGCCGATGTCCGATGCCCTCACCGGCATACACGTAGTTCAGACCCTGAAAGCCATCGAGACTTCAATCCGCGAACGTGGCAGAGCCGTGGAGGTGGCAGGATGCAAGGCAGCGTCCCTGTCGAGCTAGGCCGGAACAGCTCGATTGATCCCGGCGTTCTCCTTGGTTACCTGCCGGGGCGTCACATCGATCTCAAGCCCGTGCACATCGGGGATTACGCCCAGATACGCTCCGGCAGCGTGATCTACGCCTCAGTTGAAATCGGCAACGGATTCGAGACAGGCCACGGCGTCATCATCCGCGAGGGAAACAAGATCGGCCACGACTGCGCCATTTGGAATCACACCACTGTGGATTACGAATGCGTGATCGGCAATCGAGTGCGGATTCACTGCAATGTTTACGTGGCTCAATACACGGTAATAGAAGACGACGTATTTCTTGCGCCGGGAGTGGGGGTGGCAAATGACCCCCATCCGCTGTGCACAAAATGCATGCAGGGTCCGACGATCAAGTCCGGCGCCCGCATCGGCGTTGGCGCGGTTCTCCTTCCGCACATCACCATCGGCGAAAATTCCCTTGTGGGCGCGGGGAGCGTGGTGACAAGGGATGTGCCGCCGCGCGCTGTGGTGGTCGGCTCGCCGGCCAGGGTTATCGGCGATGTGGACGATCTCGAATGTCAATTTGATATCGTCAAACCCTACGTGGACGGGTTGGATGTGCGCCGCCGTCCCGAATGGACCTCAGTCGCCGCTTTAGCACGACCGATCCAACGTCCATCCCCTGGCGAAAAATGAAGGTCCTCGCCGCCATATTCGCATTCAACGAAGGCGAAAAGATTAAGCGGACCATCGCCCGCCACCCAAAAAGCCGCGCATACGATTTGCTGGTCATGGATGATGGGTCCAATGATGGAGCCCTGGAGTCAATTCCCAAAGACGGCTGGATCCACCTACGCAATGAACTGAACATGGGGATTGGCGCGGCCATGAAACGAGTTTTTGATTACGCTCTGGATAACAATTATGACGTTCTGGTCGTTGAGGCTGGCAATGATAAGGACGACCCCAACGAAATCCCGCGGTTGCTTGAGCCCATCGACGCGGACCGGGCGGATTTTGTTCAGGGATCGAGGTTTCTTCCCGGAGGAGGTTACGGAAAGACCCCGGTGTATCGAATCCTGGCGACGCGATTCGTCCATCCGGTTTTGTTTTCCATGTTTGTGGGCAAGCGTGTTACGGAAACGACAAATGGATTCCGCGCGTTCCGCACGCAAATCCTCCGCGATGAGCGGATCAACTGGCGGCAGGCCTGGCTCGACAAATACGAATTGGAACCCTTCATCCTGTTCAAGACCATCCGGCTGGGCTACCGGCATTGCGAGGTGCCGGTTACGAAAGTGTACCCTCCCCGCAAACAGGGATACACGAAAATGAAGCCCATTACGGGCTGGTGGAGTATTCTTCGGCCAGTGGTCTACTTAGGTCTGGGGATGAAAAAATAATCGGACAAAAACATGAAAATTCCCTTCGTTGATTTGCAGGCTCAGTACAAGTCCATCGCTTCTGAAGTGAATGCCGCCATTCAAGGCGTCCTCGACCGGGGAGACTACGTTCTGGGCGATCAGGTGCGATTGTTTGAGGAGGAATTCGCGGCATACATCGGTGTGCCGCACGCTGTGGGCGTTGGCACCGGATTGGACGCCCTCGAACTCATCCTGCGAGCATACGAAATTGGTCCTGGCGACGAGGTCATCACAGCGGCGAACACTTATATCGCGACAGTCCTGGCGATCATGGCGGTTGGTGCGCGCCCTGTCCTCGTGGAGATGGACCCGGCGACGTACAACATAGATCCTGCGGCAATCGAGGCGGCCATTACGCCACGCACGCGAGCCATCATGCCAGTTCATTTGTGCGGACTACCGGCGGACATGGATGAGATTCTCACCATCGCGAAGAAGCACAAACTGAGAGTGATCGAAGACGCCGCGCAGGCGCATGGCGCGCGCTACAGGGGAGCCTGCGCCGGCTCTCTGGGCGATGCAGCTGGTTTTAGTTTTTACCCAGGGAAGAACCTGGGCGCTTATGGAGATGGCGGGATGGTGGTAACACGTGATGCAGTGATCGCAGAGAGAATTCGACGCCTGGGGAATTACGGCCAGCGCGTGAAGTATGAACACGAGAGTGTGGGCACAAATTCGAGGCTGGATACAATGCAGGCGGCCATCTTGAGAGTCAAACTTCGGCATCTGGATGACTGGAATGACGCACGGCGCGAGCGCGCTGCAAAGTACAACGACTTGCTCGGCGGGGGATCTTGCAACGTGCCCAAGACAGCTCCCAACAGGACGCACATTTTTCATCTCTACATGGTGGAGGTGGAAGACCGGAGGGAAGTGCAGAAATTTCTTGGCGAACAAGGAATCTCCACGGGCATTCACTACCCCATCCCGATTCATTTGCAGGAGGCTTGCGTTAGCCTGGGATACAAACGGGGTCAGTTTCCCGTCACAGAGCGGGCCGCCGGAAGAATATTGTCGCTCCCGATGTTTGCCGAGTTGACGCAAGACCAGCAGGAATACGTCGCGTCAAACTTGAAGCAGGCAGTGAATAAAAACACGGCCGAGAGTGCTGCTCGAAGGAAATGAATGATTTGCCCGGGCGATGCCGGGTTTCCTGATCTCACTCGAACACCTGAAAATGAGTCAAGCGGCTCCGACGCCAAAGACGATTCGTGGCATTCAGATGAACAGTACCAACGTTAATGGCGTGCGAAGATCCCGGTGGACGGCGAGCCACTACCTATTTGCCGCTCTCATCTTCACAGGCATACTTGTCCGGCTGTTTGTTGTCCTCGTCCCCGGAAACGAAATCCAGGCGCCGTGGAGCGGCGGCGGAGACGCTCATGCTTACCTCACACTGGCGCAGAACATGGTTGCCGGACAAGGGTACAGTTACCACGGGTATCCTTCGGCGTTTCGTCCTCCGCTGTACCCGGGCACGCTCGTATTGTTCATGAAGCTGTTCGGTGCAAATGCTTTGCGTGCGCTCCGACTTCTTCAATTCTTTGAGGGATTGGGCACTGTTTACATTTGCGGAGCGGTTGCGGGGAGGCTCTTCGGCAAGCGAGCAAGAAATGTCGCGACAATTATCGCGCTATTCTTCCCAATGCTCGTCGCACTGAGTGGAGAAATTCAGACCGAGACTCTTGCCACCCTATTCACCGCAGGGTTTCTTTATCTCCTGGTCTGCTTCATGCAAAGACAGAGTTGGTGGACGGTTGCTGCAATGGCGGGCATCACTGGAGTCGCGACTCTTTGCCGGTCCAACATGGCGCTCTTTGGGTTCATTCTCGTTGGCACAGTTTTCTTGCAGAAGGGGAGGCTGCCGAAGTTGCGGAGCGCGGCATTGGCAACGCTGATCGCCGGGCTGGTCATTTCCCCCTGGGTGATTCGGAACAGGATTGTATTCCATGGCGAGGTTCTCCTCTCGACGCAGAGCGGGATCAATGCCGCAGCGACCATGGTCACACCTCAGGGACGGACGCAAGTTGGTGACATCGAAAAACTGAAGGAGGCGCTCGGCTGGGTGCCGCCCGAGGAACTTGAGACCAACACTTATAAGAGGCTCACCCTTCCCTCCGAGCCCGAACTCAACCGTCAGGGATGGGAGACGGCCAGAAAATTATGGCGGCAGGCAGGGTGGAAACTTGTTCCGCTGGCGCTCGAGAAAATGTCCTACTTTTGGTTGGGCACGGATCAGTTTTTTGTGAACAGTGCATTTCAGTTTCCTGTGCGGGTGGCGCGGCAGGGCGCGATCGTGGGTTATTGGATCTTCCTTTTGCTAGCTGCTGTGGGGTGGGTACAACTTCGTGATCGAATTCCATCCATTGCTTGGCTATTCCTGTTTTACGTTATCCTCATCACTGTGCTTCACTTGCCATTTGCGATGAATACGCGAATTGGAGTGCCGTTCATTGATCCGTTAGTTGCCATCCTTGCTGGCACGGGAGTCCTGCAAGTCGCGGCGCGACTGCCATTCATTAAGCGCCAGCCGGTGAATGTGACAGCCGGACCACAAACCACATGAAGATTCTGCACGTCACGCAAACTTACCACCCATTCCTGGAAAGGGGTGGCCCCACCGTAAAGGTGCGCTCGATTGCCGAGGGGTTG
>JBGOTC010000169.1:0-7088 GCA_041476305.1 Terriglobia bacterium | reverse complement strand
GTTCTCGCTGGTGGGGCAGGCGGTGATCCACATGCTGGAGACGATGGGAAAGCCCTCCATCGCGGCCATCAACGGATTTGCACTGGGCGGAGGATGCGAGCTGGCGCTGGCGTGCTCGATACGGATTGCAAGCCGCACGGCGCGGCTGGGGCAGCCGGAAGTGAAGCTGGGCATTCTTCCGGGCTATGGCGGAACGCAACGGTTGGCCAGATTGTGCGGCAAGGGAGCCGCGCACGAACTGGTGCTGACGGGCGAAATGATTTCGGCGGAAGAAGCGCAGAGGATTGGCTTGGTGAACCGCGTGTATGAACCCGCGGATCTGCTGCCCGCGGCGGAAGCCATGGCAAAGAAAATCGCCGCGAACGCCCCACTGGCGGTGCAATACGCGATGGAAGCCATCGAGCATGGAGTGGAAATGCCGCAGGAGGAAGGGCTGTTCCTGGAAGCGACACTGTTCGGGCTGTGTTGCGCAACCGAAGACATGCGCGAAGGCACAAGGGCGTTCCTGGAAAAGCGTCCCGCGCAATTCAAGGGCAAGTAAGGAAAAAGACGGCGATGGGGGCGAATCTCGATCCGAAGCCAAGGAGTGGAGACTTCAGCGCGAAGGGCCTGCGCTTCGGAATCGTGGCCAGCCGTTTCAACAGCCTGATTACGGAGAAGCTGTTGAGCGGAGCGGTCGAAGCGCTGCAATCGGCAGGCGCGAAAAAAAACCAAGTCGAATTCCTGAGCGTCCCCGGAGCATTTGAAATTCCACTGGCGGCAAAGAAATTGGCGGAGGGCGGGCGCGCGCACGCGATCATCGCGATCGGGTGCGTGATCCGCGGCGAGACGACGCATTACGAATATATCGCGTCAGAAGTGGCGCGTGGAATCCAACTGGCGCAGATGGACACCGGTGTGCCGATCGTGTTTTGCGTGCTGACCTGCGAAACGCTGGAGCAGGCGAAGGCGCGCGCGGGATTCAACGGCAACATTCAGGATAACAAGGGATTTGGCGCGGGACTCGCGGCAGTGGAAATGGCAGACCTCGCGCGCAGGATGAGTTCAGGAACCAAGTCTTCCAGCAGCCGCCGACGGCGGCGCAAATAGCATGGCCATTCGCCGGAAAGCGCGCGAGTTCGCTCTTCAAATGCTGTTTCAATGGGAAATGCGCCCGGAGGCGCCCGCGAAAGTGGAGGCGGGGTTCTGGCGAAACATGAAGGCCGCGGCGGCGACGCGAGAATTCGCGAACCGCTTGCTGGAAGGCGCGGTGGCACAGGCGGCGAAGATTGACGAGCTTCTGGCGCGGCATGCCACGGACTGGCGGCTGGACAGAATGTCCGCGATTGACCGGGCGATCCTGCGTCTTGCGGCGGGGGAATTGAGTTCAACAGGGACGCCTGCCAAAGTTGTTATTAATGAAGCGCTGGAACTGGCGAAGAAGTTTTCATCCGTGGAAGCCGGGCCATTCATTAACGGCGTCCTGGATGCGATCCGCAAGGAGCAGGACGCCGCGGCGAAATCCACGCGGAAATGATGGGATTCCCCCGGCCGGCAAGAATTGCTCAAGCCTCGATATAACCTTCCACAATTACGACGGCCGAACCGCTGACCCGCGGGACCAGTTTTCCGCGGCGCTCTTCGACGACCACTTCAATGCGGCTGGGGCGCTCCATTTCAAGTCCTTGCGCGATGACCATGGATTCACCGGTGCGCAATTTTCCGTGGCGGACGAGATAGGCGCCGAGGGAGCCCCCCGCGGAACCGGTGGCGGGGTCCTCATACACGGACCAGGGCAGCATCCCGCGGGCGAAGACCTGACCGCGTTTTCCCAGCACAAAACAGTAAGCGACTGTGTCCGCGCCGCGGAGGGCGGCCAGGAGCGAGCGCGGGTCCGAGCGGATCTTTCCGAGCGCGCGGCGGTTCGCGAGCGGCACCATCAAATTGAAAATCCCCGTGGAGACGGATTCCAGCGGGAGATCAGAGGAGAGATCGCGCGGGCCAAGGCCAAGGGCGCGAAGCAGCGCGGATTTGGAGAATCTGACGGATTTGAATTCTGCCGGTTTCTGCAGCATGGTGACGCGGGCGGGCCGGCCTTCATGGAAGGAGATTTCAACGGGCAGCAGGCCCGCTCCGGTTTGCTGCACCACGTGCACGGGGCCTTCCTGCGCGGGGACCACGCCAAGTTGCGCAAGGAGGAACCAGGTGCCGATGACGGGATGGCCGGCGAGGCGCAGCTCATTCTGCGTGGTGAAGATGCGCAAGCGCGCGAGGGCCTGCGCGCTCGTGGGTTTCTGCACGAAAACAGTTTCGGCCAGGTTCATTTCGCGCGCGATATCCTGCATGCGGCGGGTAGAAATACCGTCGCCATCGGTGATGACAGCGAGAGGGTTGCCGGCGAACGGCGTGCCGGTGAAAACGTCGAGGGTGTAAAGGCGTCGCTTCATTTTTTCTCCGATGCGGCGGCAGAGCGCCGCGAAAACCTAGATGCGATCGAGTTTCGGCAGCGTGCGTTCGTTCATGACATTGCCCGTGTTGACCGTGGACTTCGGCTCGAACAGGAGGACGTGAACTTCTTCGGGGGCCACGGGCATGTGCTCCACGCCGCGGGGGACGATGATGAACTCACCTTCGCGGACAAAGGAATCGTGGTCGCGGAATTTCATGCGCATGGCGCCCTTGACGACGAGGAACATCTCGTCCTCGTTGTCATGATGGTGCCACAGAAAATCGCCCTTAAATTTCACGAGCTTGACGCAACAGTCGTTTACTTCGCCCGCGATCTTCGGGCTCCAGTATTCCTTGAACTGACTAAATTTCTCCGAGAGGTTGATGCTTTCCATTTTGATTCTCCCTGCAACTGTTTTACGAAGGATGCGGTTTCCGTGAGAATGCGCCGCGTGGTTTCGGCACTGGAGGTTTCGGCATAGAGGCGAAGCATGGCCTCTGTGCCCGATGCGCGCACGAGGAGCCATCCGGCATCGGCGAGATAGAGCTTTACGCCGTCCATGTCCTCGCGGCGGGTGACCGGCCAATCGAGCCAACGGGAAAGCCCTGGGTTGGAGAA
This sequence comes from Terriglobia bacterium, assembly GCA_041476305.1. GTDB lineage: Bacteria > Acidobacteriota > Terriglobia > Acidiferrales > UBA7541 > DASTCZ01. The sequence continues at coordinate 4,042 of JBGOTC010000169.1, read as the reverse complement.
GTATTTGATTGCACTTTCCTTCTGCCCGGGCTTGAGGTCGAGGTCCACGCGGCCGTAGTTGAATTCTCCAAACTCAGCGGTTATTTCTTGGACCAATTCGCCGAGACCCTTGCCATGCCAGGCCATGAGTTCGACAAGGAGGAGGGCGGTGACAGTGGCGTCGCGCTCGGGCAGATAAAGTTTTGTGCCAATGCCGCCGGATTCCTCGCCGCCGAGGAGGATGTCGCGCTCGAGCATGAGCTCGCAGATGTATTTGAAGCCGATGGGGACTTCATGGACCCTGCGACCATATTTCGCGGCGATTCTGTCGATCATTTTTGTGGATGAAAAAGTTTTGGCGACATCGCCGGCAAGTTTTCTGGTTCCGGCGAGATGCCAGAGCAAAAGGGAAAAAATCTGGTGAGGCGTGACGAAGCGCCCGTCGCGGTCCACGGCCCCGATGCGATCACCGTCGCCATCCGCGGCGAGGCCGGCATCATAGCAGCCGCGTCGCACAGCATTCTGCAGCGCGGCGGTATGCGGCTCGATGGGTTCGGGATTGACTCCGCCGAAGAGCGGGTCGCGCGTGCCGCGAATCTCATCGCAAGCGACGCCGTGCCGCGCGAGGATCTCGCGCAATAATCCACGCGCCGCGCCATGCATGGGATCGACAACGAGTTTCAGCGGGTGGCTCTTCACGCGATCCCAGTCGACAAGTTTTTCAATCGCTGCAAGGTAGGGCGCGCGGAAATCGAGAGGCTGGATGAGATCGGGGCGCGGCGGCAGCGCTGGAATGCCGCTGCTCAGGACTTTTGCGAGTTCACTCTCGATTTGGGCGACGATGCCGGGCAGTGCGGAGCTACCGTAGGTGGCTTTGAACTTGATCCCATTCCAGCGCGCGGGATTGTGGCTGGCCGTGATGACGATTCCTCCTGCTGCCTGGCGCTGGCGCACCAGTAAGGAGACCGCGGGAGTAGGGCACGGCGCGCTGGCAAGGAAAACAGGAGTGCCCGTGGAGGCCACGGTATCGGCGGCCACGCGGGCGAAATTCTCGGAGCCGAAACGGTTGTCGAAGCCGATGATGATTCCGCGAGCGGCATTTTCGGCGCGGATAACGTAGCGCGCGATGGCGCACGCCACAGTGCGGACGTTCGCGAAGGTGAAATCCTCGGCGATCACGCCGCGCCAGCCATCGGTGCCGAATCGGATTTCAGTCATGAGCTCGCATAAGGAGTATAGGGATTGTCGGGGCCAGTGAAAGAGCCAAAGTGGGCTACAGGAGCTTCTCGAGTTTCTGCGTCTCCATCAGTTTCACAAGCTTGCCGACGTCCTGCGCACGGCGGCGCGGACAAATAAGGAGCGCGTCGGGTGTGTCCACAACCAGGAGGTCGCGTACGCCGAGCGCGGCCACGAATTTGCGCGGGCTCCACAGGAAATTCCCCACTGCATCCAGCGTGATGTGCGGGCCCGCGGAATAATTTGTGGGTTGACGGCCGCGTTTCCTGCCTACCGATTCGATGAGCAGCTCGTAGACCGATTCCCAGGAGCCGATATCGCTCCAGCCGACGTCGGCGGGCAGGACGTGGACGATCCGCGCGCCCTTCTGCATGGTGGCGCGCTCCAGGACGGCGAAATCCACGGAAATATTTTCGACGTGGCGGTAGAGGGAGCGAAGCATGCGGGTGTAACGCGGCGTGCCGATGGTTGAGGCAAGGGATTCCAGAACGGCGTGCGTGCGGGGAAGGAATCTCCGCAGGAGGTCCATGTAGGTTGAAGCGCGCCAGAAAAACATTCCGGCGTTCCAGAGGTAGCGGCCGGAAGCGACATACCACATGGCTTTCGCGAGGGAGGGCTTCTCCACAAAGCGTCGCACGGCAAGAACTTTGGCGGCGCCGACGCGCAAGGCGGAGCCTTCCTGCTCGATATAGCCAAAGCCGGTATCAGGACGGGTGGCGGGGACTCCGAGAACAGCAACCTGGCCGGGAGCGGCAGCGACGCGAAGCGCGGCCTGAACGAGGGCTCTGAATTTCGCTGGCTGGGCGACGAAATGGTCGGCGGGAAGGACCGCCATCAGCGCGTCGCCATGCTTGTGGCGGAGATGAATAGCGGCGAGGCCGATGGCCGCGGCGGTGTTGCGGCCCATGGGCTCCGATAGAAATTGGGAGCGCGGCACGCGCGGGAGCTGCCTGCGCACGGCGGCGAGTTGCGCGTCATTGGTGACGAGAATTGTGTTCGCAGGGCGCAGGAGCGGTGCCAGGCGCGCGACGGCCTGCTGCAACATGGAGTCGCGGCCAATGATATTGAGGAGCTGTTTGGGCGTGCGGCGGCGGCTGCGCGGCCAGAAGCGCGTGCCACGGCCTCCAGCGAGAATGACGGCGAATGAGGGAGTTTTTTCTTTGCTCATGCCAAGTTCACCGGCGCACAACCTGCGCCACTCTTCCCGGCGTGATGCCATAGGCAGTCAATTGGGCGGCGTAGCGATCGAGATCCGGCACGTAGACGTGGAGCATCGTCGTGGGCGCAACCGCCTCGATTGCGTATTGTGACATGGCGGCGGGGACAAACCACGCCTGGCCTGGAGAAAAGTCCGATGCATGAGGATTGCCACCGGTTTTCGATTTCCACGAGAATTTTCCGCGGCCACTGATGACCAGCCACAGATCGAAGTGTTCCGGCTCGGTGCGGAGTTCCATGGCCGCGTCGAACTCCCACTTTTCGACTGCGAAATATTTGCAGGCGATGAAATGTGCGATCTCGCCGCCATGCGCGGAAACACGCGCGGGGTGCAGAAATCCGGCACGCTTGTCGCCGAAGGCGATGACCTCAAGCGCCTGATCAACGTGAAGCGGGCGCGTGGTGCCATCCGGAAGCCGGCGGCCGTAATCGTAGACCCGGTAGGTGACGTCAGAGTTCTGCTGGATTTCGCAGAGCACGAGTCCGGGGCCGATGGTGTGCACGGTGCGCGCGGGGACGTAGATGGCTTCCCCCTTGGAGACCGGGTAGCGGACGAGACAGTTCTCCACAGAATTTTCAGCGATGGCGAGGAGAAAACTTTCGTGCGTTACGCCGGGGCGGAGGCCGACGGAAACTGCGGCGCCGGGTTGAGCCTCCACACAAAACCACATTTCCGTCTTACCGCGGCCGGCGGCAGCTTCGTGCGCCAGCACGTATTCGTCATCGGGATGAACCTGGACAGATAGTTTTTCGCCCGGGAAAAGAAATTTCGCGAGGATGGGGAAAGCGGTGTGAGTGTCGAGTTGCGTGCCCGACCAAGCGGGCGGCATGGCGCGCCAGGCGTCAGCGAGAGTTTTGCCTGCGAAGGGACCATCGGCAAACCGAGCGGCATCTCCCGTGAGCCAGACTTCGCCGATGGGAAGATCGCCGGATTTCGCGTTGGGGAAAAGCGGAGCGAGAGACGGCGCGCCCCAGATGCGCGGGACAAAAACTGGTTCCAGCCGCGCGGGGCACAACGATTGATCGCGTGACACAGGATTGCGCGACGCGGGGCCGGAGCTCACGGCGCAGTTGCAACTGCAGCGAAGAATCGCTCGAGCCGCCGCAGGCCCTCGTCGATGCGCTCCATGCTGGTGGCGTAGGAGATGCGGATGTAGCCGGGCGCGCCGAAGGCGTCACCTGCAACCACCGCGACGTGCGACTGTTCGAGGAGCGTGCGCGCGAGCGCGGGAGTGTCGGCGGGCATGCCGGGACGGCCAACGTGCTTAAACACGTTGGGGAAAACGTAAAATGCGCCCTGCGGTTTGCTGCACGTGACGCCGGGGATCGCGCGGATGCCGGCGAGGATGTGGTCGCGGCGCTTGGTGTATTCCGCGAGCATGGCCGCGACGGTATCCATGGGGCTGGTGAGGGCGGCGAGCGCGGCCTTCTGCGTGATGGAAGTGGCGTTCGAGGTGGACTGGCTCTGGAGACGCGTCATGGCTTCGACGAGGGGCTGCGGGGCAAGAGCGAAGCCCGCGCGCCAGCCGGTCATGGCAAAAGTTTTGGAAAGCGAGCCGGCGACAATGACATGCTGCTTGGAATCCGCGCATCCGGCGATGGAAAAGGG
>JBGOTC010000168.1:0-7115 GCA_041476305.1 Terriglobia bacterium | reverse complement strand
GTCTCTGATCGAACGAGCCAGTGCGGGTATTTGCCCAACATTTCGAACAGCTATCCTCTCACACCTTCCCATTCGAATCCTCCCGCGCTTCGAATCGCTTTCCACATATTTACCTATTGACAAACACATTACAATCATCGTAACCATGTACATAACGCATGCAATTCCGTCTGAAACCATCTTCCGGCCCTAAAGCCTTGCCGCTCATACTCTTACGCAAATCTGCGCCTGCAAACCCTTATGGCTCATACTCTTATGGGAAGATGCAGGGGGTAGGGTCGAGCCACCGATGATCGGCTCAACTGCGCTATCATTCCCTGCCATGTGGAAACGTCTCGGCATCCTTCTGCCACTCTGCGCGCTCACGCTTGCCGCGCAGAGCTTCACTGACATCAAACCCAGCCCGCAACAGGTCGCCTGGCAGGATCTCGAAATCGGCGTCCTCATCCACTTCGGCCCCAACACATTTATGAACCGCGAATGGGGCGACGGCGCCGCCGATCCCAAGACTTTCAATCCCACAGAGCTCGATGCCGCGCAATGGGTCCGCGCTGCGAAATCCGTGGGCGCAAACTATCTGGTCTTCGTCGCCAAACACCATGACGGATTCTGCCTGTGGCCCACCGCGCAAACCGATTACAGTGTGAAGTCCACTCCCTGGCGCGAAGGCAAGGGCGACGTCGTCCACGAAGTTGTGAACGCCACGCGAAAAGCCGGGATGAAATTCGGGCTCTACCTTTCTCCCTGGGATCGCCACGAGCCCTCCTATAAGGACCTGAAGAAGTACGACGATTTCTACGTCTCTCAGCTCACCGAGCTCGCCACACATTACGGGCCGCTCGCGGAATTCTGGCTCGACGGCGCGGGCAGCGAGGGCCACGTGTACGATTTCGATCGCTATGTGGAACAGTTGCGGATCTATCAACCGAACGCCCTGATTTTCGCCGACGCCGCCCTGCTCAAATACGGCGACATCCGCTGGGTGGGAAACGAGAGCGGCTTCTCCTCAGAAGAAAACTGGAACGTGCTCGATCTGCACGGCTACCTCCGCTGGCGCCCCGCGGAAGCCGATACGCCGCTGCGCAAGGACCACTGGTTCTGGCATCCCAATGACGAGAAGTCTCTGAAATCGGTGCCCGAACTTCTCGACACCTACGAAAAGACTGTGGGCCGTGGCGCGCAGCTCATGATCGGCCTCGCGCCCGACAATCGCGGACTGCTCCCCGACTCCGATGTTGCCCGCCTCGCCGAGTTCGGCGCCGCCGTTCGCGCTATCTATGGACCCGACAAGAACCTCGCGCGCCGCGCGCATATATCGCCCGCACTCGCCGCAATCACCGACGGCGACGCCGATACTCTCTGGAGCGCGCCCGCGGATTCACGGTCCGCTATCATCGAGCTATCCTTCGACGCGCCCGTCACTTTTGATCGCGCTCTCACTATGGAATGGCTTACCGCAGGCCAAGCCATCGAGAAATATTCCATCCAGGCTTTCACGGGAGGCCGCTGGACCACCCTCTACACCGGCTCATCCATCGGTCACAAGAAAATCGACAAGTTCCCGCGCACCACGGCGTCTCGCGTGCGGCTCGTGATCATCACCGCCGCCGCGACACCGCGCCTCCGCGAATTCCAATTGTTCGATGGTGACGCCGCCGAAGCGGCCGCAAGAAACATCAGTGGAAAGTAAGGATGAGCAGCAGAACTGGTTTTCTAGTGCGAACCAACAGAGTGAGCACTCAACGGCTGGCCTGGACGAATGGCATCCGTGGCGCGAAGAACAATTTGGTCGGCGTCGCCCAATTCACCGAACACTTCCACGAGTGTTCCGGTGGAAGTCGTCACCGTGGCGCCGGACTTTACGTCCACCCATTCGGCTTTGCCCGCATTCGCGCCCGTGCCGGCAACGCGAATGACGAACGTGCGCTCCTGATTCGTCGCGATCGCCGTGGGCGGAACGAAGTGCGTCGCCGTCGCTCGCCGCACCGGCCATTGCACCTGACAGAAAGTGCCCGCCGTCAGTTTTCCGCCGGGATTTGCGATGTCCAGCTCGATGGGCATGGTGCGTGTCTTCGCGTCAATGGCATGTGAAATTCGCGCCACCGGCGCGTGGAATGTTTCGGTGGGATAGGCGGGCACACTGAATTTGATTTGCCCGCCCGCGGGGACTTCAGCCACCAGTGCCTCCGGCACGGGGACTACCAGCCGCAGACGCGCAGGGGTCTCGATGCGCAACATGGGAACGCCAGATGCCGACCCGCTCGCCGGGCCCACCAATGCGCCGGGATGAACGTTGCGCTCAGTGACCACGCCATCGAACGGGGCGGTGACGCGCAGATAGCTCTCCATCTGCGTTATTGAACTGAGCGCCGCGCGCGCGGCGGCGACGCTGCTTTCGTATGCCTTGACGCTGGCGCGATCCGCCTCGGCGGCTCTTTCGGCAATTTGCAAATCGTTGCCGGCCACAACGCCGGGCGTTTTCGCCGCGGCGGCGAGCCGATCGTAAGTTCCCTGATCGGATGCGAGCTTCGCTTGCGCAGCGGCGAGTTGCGATTGCGCCGTCTGCAGTTTGGATTCCGCCTCGGCACGCTGCGCCGCAAGTTCCGGCGCTTCAAGCTGCGCGATCAGCTGGCCCTGCTTGACGTGCGAACCGCGGTCCACGCTGATGGACTTCACGTAGCCGGTGACTTTCGGATAGATCGCAACCATTTCGTAAGGAAGAAGCTCGCCGGGCAGATTCTGCGTGGTGTCGAGTCTTTGCGTGGTTACTTTCACCACGTCCACATCGAGCGCGGCTCCGCCGGACTGCGCGGTGGAAGCCTGCGCAGGCGGCGCTGCGCCCTGCGAATTGCACGCCGCGGCGAATGCCGCGGTGATCAGCGCGACTGCAAGTGTGAAATGCCGAGTCAGTCTCATCATGGAACTCCACATGTTAGGAAACACTTCCCGGAGCAAGATCGGAATGCACGCTCGCCGCGTCGTCGGGATCGAGCGATCCGGATACGATGCTCCGCTTGCCCTGCACCATTGCGAAGACCAGCGGCAGAACCGTGAGTGTCGCGATGGTGGCGAACAGCAGGCCGCCAATCACGGCGCGGCCAAGCGGCGCCGTGGCTTCCGCGCCTTCGCCAATGGCCAGCGCCATGGGAACCATGCCGACCATCATTGCCAGGCTGGTCATTAATACAGGGCGCAGACGCGTTTTCGCGGCGCGGAGAGCGGCGTCACTCGCGGAGATTCCGCTGCGGCGGTATTCCTCGGCAAAGCTCACGAGGAGGATCGCGTTCGCGAGTGCGACGCCAATGGCGAGAATCGCGCCCATGAAAGACTGCACATTCAGCGTCGTGCCGGTGGCCAGCAAGCCAAGAATGACGCCAGTGATGACAATCGGGATTGTGCTGAGCACCACGAAGGATAGGCGTAGCGACTCAAAATTCGCGGCGAGCATCAGAAAGACAACCAGCACGGCGACGAGCAGCCCGGCGCCGAGATTGGCCAGCGTTTCGCGCATGGGGGCAATCTGTCCGCGTTCCAAGACGGTGACGCCGCGCGGCGGAGTTCCCGCGCGGGAGATGGCCTGGTCAATCTCATTGGCCACACGGCCAAGACTTGTTCCGGCCACGTTGGCCGAAAGCGCCAGCATAAACTGGCCGTTCACGCGGTCGTATTCGCCAATCACATTGCCATTTGTTACGCGCGCCAAATCTCCAATCAGTGGATGCGAGGCTCCGCCGGGCATGACGGGGATACTTTGGATGTCCTCGGCGGATCCAATGCGAGGTTGCGGCACCTGCACCTGGACCTGATAGGCAACGCCGGTGCGCGGATCGGCCCAGTAATTCGGCGTGACAAAGCGGCTGGACGATGTGGCGGAGACAAGCGCGCGGCCGACCTGCTCGACGGTGACGCCCATTTGCCCGGCCAGTTCGCGGTTCACGTTGACGTCAACACTCGGCACCTCAAGAGGTTGCTCAAATTGCAGGTCGCGGAGATCCGCGACGCGCGTGAGTTCCGCACGAACTCTCTCGGCATGCAGGCGAACCGCGGTGAGATCGGGGCCCATCACGGCAACCTCCACCACCGTCGGCGCGCCGAAATTCATGATTTGTCCGACGATGTCCGCTGCCTGAAAGCTGAACTCGCAGCCGGGAAATTTCTGGGGCAGAGTGCGACGAAGCTGCTCCTCAAATTCATCAATGTTGATCTTTGCTTCGCGCCGCAGAGCGACATTCATCACGGCATCCTGCGGGCCGCTGGTCCAGAGGAAGATTGTGTTGATGGGATAGCTCGAGCCCTGCAAGCCAACGTAGCCCAGCGTGATGGAAACATTGCCGGGGCCGGCGGCGGAATTGATTTCGCCGAGCACGCGCGCGACGAGCTGCTCCGTCGCCGGCACACGCGTTCCAGCGGGCGCGCGGAAATGCAATTGGAACTGGCCGCCGGCAGAGCGCGGAAACAGTTCGCGGCCGACACGCGGGCCGAGAAGCGCGATCACACCTGCGGTGACCAGGACATAGGCTATGACGACGATCATGCGGCGCGGCATCAGGCGCTCGACGAATCGCCCATACGCCGCGCGCGCGCGCACAAGGCGAGAACTCTTCTCCTCGACGCGGTGCGCCCGGGCGCGAAGGATCCAAGTGCTCATCACCGGAACAAGCGAGCCGGAAAGCAGGTAGGACGCGGCCATGGCAAACCCGACCGCCAAGGAAAGCGGCACGAACAAGGATTGCGAGACGCCGGTCATGAAAAATGAGGGGACGAAAACCGCCAGCACACAAAGCATGGCCAACAATCGCGGCTTCACGACTTCGCGGCTGGCGTCGAGCACGGCCCTCGCGCGCGTTTTTCCCATTGCCAGGTGCGTGTGGATGTTTTCGATCACGACAGTGCCTTCATCCACCAGGACTCCGATGGCCAGCGCCAGGCCCCCAAGGGTCATGATGTTGATGGTGTGCGCGGAGGCCCAAAGCGCGACGACGGCTACGAGCAGGGCAAAAGGAATTGTGGTGACCACAATCAGCGAGCTGCGCCAGTCACCGAGGAAGAGCAGCACCATGAGGCCGACCAGCAGCGCGCCAAGCAAGCCTTCACGGACGACGGAAAGCAACGCGCCGCGAACATAGCCCGACTGGTCAAATTCGTAAGCGATGTCAATGTCCTGGGGGACCAATGACTGGAAACGCGGAATGTTTTCCTTCACCTGGGCCACAACGGAGAGGGTGGAAAAGTTCGGTCGCTTCGTGACGGGGATGTACACCGCGCGGCGACCATTCACGAGCGCGTAGCCGGCAAGGATGTCACTCGAATCGTCAACGGTGCCCACATCGCGGACAAAGACGGTGGGTCCGGCGCCGGTGCGGATGGGAAGGTTGAGCAGCTCCTTGAAATCCGGGACAACCGAGTTGATGGGAACGATGCGCTGCAAGTCGCCCATCTGCACACTGCCGGCGGGCATGATGATGTTCCCCGAGCTGAGCGCTTTCACCACTTCATCGGGGGACATGTTGTAAGCGCGTAGCCGTTCAGGATTCACATTGATTACAATCGTGCGCTGGTTCCCACCGAAAGGAGGAGGCGAAGTGACACCCGGCAATGTTGCAAACACAGGCCGCACTTTGTTGAGTGCGAGGTCCTGAATCTCTCCCACGCTGCGCGTCTTGCTTGAAAAAACAAGATAGCCAACGGGCACGGTTCCGGCGTCAAACCGCAACACGAAGGGGGACACCGATCCTCGCGGCATGAAGGCGCGCGCGCGGTTGACGTAGGAAATGGTTTGGGCCAGCGCCTGGCTCATGTCCGTGCCGGGATGAAAAGTCAGTTTGAGAAGTCCCGCGCCCTGGATGGATTTCGATTCGACGCTCTCGATGCCGTTGATGTAGAGGAAGTGATATTCGTAGTAGTAGACGAGGTAGCCTTCCATCTGCTGCGGCGTCATGCCGCCATACGGCTGCGCCACATAAATGACCGGCAAGTTCAGGTCCGGGAAAATATCGATGCGCATCTGCCGGACGGCAATGATCGAGCAAAGCGCGATGGCGATCACGGCGACAATCACAGAGATGGGCCGGCGCATTGCCAGGCGAATCAGCCGCACGGGAGGCCTCTTTCCCGATAGTTGCGGCTTGCGAATTGTTTTTTATCCAGCAAGCTAGTGAGTTCCTCCGCGAAGCAATTGCAGGAAGGGTTGCAGGTCGCCCTGCGCGGCGGCCACGCCCGCGAGGCCGCGCCAGACAGTCAGGCGCGCGATGGCGTCATCAATTTCCGCCTGCACGAGCAGGGATTCCGCATCGGACACTTCGACGATGGTAGCCAGGCCGGCTTGATACCGCGCGTGCGATTGCTGCGCGGTCTCGCGCGCGGCGGACAACTCGACAGGAGTGTTTTGTGAAATTTGATTTGCGCCCTCGAGTTCCGCGCGTGCGCGCCCCACTTGTCCTGAAATATCCTGCGCCGTCTGATCGTAGCGGGCGCGCTCCGCTTCCTCGTTCGCGGCTTCCGCGCGCTTCTGCGCCCGCAAGGAGAAGATTTGCATCAGCGGGAATGTCACCTGAACTCCCGCGGCCCAATTCATTCGCTGCAACCAGAGACCCGAAGTTCCGGGATCAATCAGTCCGCCCGGCTCGGCGCCGGTGCCGCGGCCTGAAACAGACGTTTGAAGTGAAAACTTGGGGAAATAGGATTTCGCCAGCACACGTTCGCGAGCCTGGACCTGTTCGATGCGCGCCTTTTCCGCGGCGAGCAACGGGTTCGTGATTGATAAAGGCTCCGCAAGCGTCAGTGGAGGCGGGGTGCTCAGCATCGAAGCGGAATCAACTTCTAATTCATCCGGAGAGATCCCCAAAAGGGCTGCGAAGCCCGCGCGATTTGAGTTTTCGGCGGTCTCCGCCTGAATCAGCCGAATGCGGGCCTGCGCAAGGTCGGCTCGCGCCCGAGAGGCATCGGCGCCGGGCCGCAACTGATTCTCGGCCAACACCGCGACGGCTTTCGCAAACTCTTCGCGGCGTTTTACGTTGGCGCGCGCAGCGATGGTAACTTGCTCAGCGGCGAGCAGCGCAAAGTAGGCGTTGGTTGCGGCGATGGCAACATCAAGCCGAGTGATATTGGCCTGGGCG
>JBGOTC010000167.1:0-7141 GCA_041476305.1 Terriglobia bacterium | reverse complement strand
CTTAGACGCGCCCCTACGAAACCCAGATTAAGGAACTCCAACAAAACTGGAGATCAATATCACAACACAGCACAACTCAAAATCTAGAAATCTTCGAGGCGGAGCTATCACACAGATCCTTCGCTGCGGGGCCGACACGCCGGTGGCGCGGAAGTGCAAAGTCGGCCCCTTGCCCAGGATGACAGCGAAACCCAAAAGATGAAAAGCCAAGCAACAACTTAGAGATCTTCGAGGCGGAGCTGAGAATCCGCATTTTTCCACGCGGACTCGAAGGCCTGGCGCGCCGCTTGGACTTCGGCGGTTTTTTTCTGCGCGTCGAGAGATTTCCAGAGTCCGAAGAGCGAGCGCGGATTATTGGGATTGCGCCTGATGTCTTCACGGAAAACCGTTTCGGCTTCGGCGGCGTTGCCGGCCCGCAGGAGAGCGGCGCCGAGCGATTCGCGAACGGGGTAGGACCACTCAGGCGGCTCGGAGTAGCGCATCTTGTCCTGCACTTCCACGGCCAGGCGCCAGTGAGCGATGGCTCCCGCGGCGTCACCCTTCGAGCGGGCGATGCGCGCATCGAGTGAATGCGTGGCCATGCTCACCTGCACGCTCCAATCATTAAAGAGGACGCCGTACGCTGGGCCGGGAGGCATGCGGCCGGCGATTTGCAAGAAAGCGGCGCGCTCAATTTCCGCTTGCGCTGGCAAACCTTTTCCGGCGAAGGCGCTGGCGCGCGCGAAGTGCCAGAACATGGTGGTGGCGGCGAGGGAAGTATCCGGCGCGGGGATGGCGAGCACGTCGTCCCACTTCGCGAAGCGGAGCAGGACCATCATCGGCGCTGGCAAAGCCACTTCCATCATGGGCATGTGCTCGACAGCGGGACGCGCGAGGTCCGCGACCTTGTTTGCGGAGCTCCACGCAACGGTGAATTGACCATTCATCTCGGCTGCAAAACGCAGGAAGTCCAGGTTGTGGGACAAATACATCATGGGGTAGATGCCCTGCGAGACTCCCGAGGCCTGCGCGAAAGCGATATCACGTGAAACCGCTTCCTGGTTCACACGGGCGGCGGAAGTGTAATCGCCGGTGCGGATATAGATGTGCGCGGGCATGTGGACGAGATGCCCCGCGGAGGGAACCAGGGTTTCCAGGCGCTTGGAACTGGGAAGGGCGCGTTCGGGATGCGGCGAGGCTTCGACGGCGTGGATGTAATAGTGATTCGCGCCGGGATGATTCGGCCACTTGGCGAGCGCGGCTTCGAGCGTGGCGATGAGCTCCTCCGTGTATTCCCCGGGCTTGCCATCAAGGGACCAGAGCTGCCAGGGGTGCAGGTCCATCAGGCTTTCGGCGAAGAGCACCTGCGCATCGGGATCGTCGGGATAGCGGTGCGCGAGATCGCGCATGGCGTTGGCATAGGCAAGAGCGAGTTTGGGAAGATCGGGCTTGGGGTCATTGGAATAGCGGCGCGCGAGGGCGGCAATGTAGGCGCGCTCGCTTTCCGTGCCGCCCTGAGAAAGTTGCATGGCGGCCTGGATGGCGTCATGCGCGGCGAGTTCGCGGTCAACGTCCACGTCCAGGTTGTAGTTTGGACCGAGAGCGAGCGCCAATCCCCAGAATGGCATGGGGGATTTAGGGTCGAGTTCGATGGCGCGCTTGAATGAGCGGGCCGCTTCCTCATGATTAAATCCGAAGAGCAGCGTCATTCCCTGATCGAAATATTTCTGACCCTCGGGGTTGGAGATGGTGATGGGGTGATGAAACGAGCCCATACCGGAATAAAGTTTTGGCGGCGGAGGCTGTTGCTGCATTTGCGCGCGGGCGGCGAAAACGATCGCGGCGAAGATGCCGAGCAGGATTGCGGAGCGGCGAAGGACGGACATGGTCACCTCCAGAGTTCAGGAAAACAGTGTCGGCGAATGATTCCACAAATTACGGAATTGATTCTAGCGGGAGAGATTTTGCGGCGTCAACGCGGATGAGGACAACAAGCCGTTACATCCCGCCTTTAAGTTTGCCGCCGAGGCCTTTGAGGCGGCCCGCGGAGGCCAGCGCGCCATACTGCTTCACCATCTTCCGCATCTGCATGTATTGCTTGATGACCTGATTCACTTCCTGCACGGAAGTGCCGCTTCCGGCGGCGATGCGCTTGCGGCGACGGCCGTCAATCAGGTCGTGGTCATCGCGCTCGGAGTTGGTCATGGAATTAATGATGGCTTCGGTGCGCTTGAGGCGGCTTTCGTCCACCTGTGTGTCGCGGGGAATGTTCGCGAGCGGGCCGACTTTGGGAAGCATGCCGAGGACGGATTCGAGCGGGCCCATCTTGCGCAGCTGTTTCAATTGGTCGCGGAAATCGCCTAGCGTAAATTCGCTGCGGCGGAGCTTGCGCTCCATCTCCGCGGCTTTCTTTTCATCCACGGCCTCCTCGACGCGCTCGATGAGGGAGAGGACGTCGCCCATGCCCATCACGCGCGAGACGATGCGCTCGGGATAGAAAGCTTCCAGCGCGTCATATTTTTCACCTGTGCCGATGAACTTCACGGCCGCGCCGGTGACCTTGCCGATGCTCAGGGCCGCGCCGCCGCGCGCGTCGCCATCGAGTTTGGTGAGGATGACTCCGGTAAGTCCGAGGCGACGGTGAAATTCACCGGCGGAGCGCACGGCGTCCTGGCCGATCATGGCGTCGGCAACGAACAGGATTTCGGAAGGCTGCAACTCGCGCTTGAGGGCGGAGAGTTCGTCCATGAGCGTGTCGTCAATGTGCAGACGGCCGGCGGTGTCCACCAGGATCACGTCGGACGCGGAAAGTTTCGCCTCGCGGATCGCTCCACGGACAATTTCCAGCGGCTTGTCAGTTCCGGCGCCGGGCCAGAGAGTGACGCCCACGGCTTTGGCAACCTGCGCGAGCTGTTCGCGGGCCGCGGGGCGATAGACGTCGGTGGAGACAGCGATGGGGCGGTGGCCGTTTTGCGAAAGCCAGCGGCCAAGCTTGCCGGTGGTGGTGGTTTTGCCGGAGCCTTGCAAGCCGACAATCATCCAGACGGAGGGAGGGCGCGATGAGAAGAGCGCCTTGGCGTGCTTGCCGAGAAGCGTCAGCAATTCATCGCGGACAATTTTGATGATTTGCTGGTCCGGCGAAAGCTGCAGCAGGACTTCGGAGCCCAGCGCTTTTTCGCGGATGTGGGCGAGGAGTTCGTCGGCGACGCTGACGGCGACGTCGCCTTCCAGGAGCGCCTCGCGAATTTGCGCGAGCGCGGCGTCCAGATGCTCCTTTGTGAGTTTTCCCTGGCCGCGGAGGTTCTTGAAAGCGCGCTGGAGTTTTTCTGTGAGGTTTTCAAACATTTCGGGACCCGGGAATCATATCCGACGGCAAGACAACATTGTAACTTAGGCGAGAGCGGGGAGTCAGCGGGAGGGACGCGATGAAGCCTCAGGGGCTAAAGCCCCCGAGCAAGTGAGCTGTTCGGCACGACTGAAGTCGTGCCCTCCCGAACCAATTGAATTTATGCCGGCTCAACACGGCCGAACTGGAGCAAGGGGAGAGTCAGCGGGAAGGGCGGGAATGCGATTGACACGTGAGAGGGCGGCGGCTAGTATCCGCCTCAACACCTCTGCCATTACCAAATTTGAAAGGAGATTTATGCGAATTGCCAGATCTCTCGCAGCATGCGTTATCGCCGGAGCGGCGGTACTCACGCTCGCAGCGCAACAGAAACCCGCCAATGTGATGGTGGTTGAGTTTCAAACGCCGAAGTTCGGCATGACCAAGCAATACGAAGCAGGGCGGAAAACCAAAGCAGCGTGGCATAAGCAGATGAATGATCCGCGACCACTGTTCGTGTGGGAAATTACGACCGGGGAGCAGACCGGCACATTCGTCGTCGGCGGAGCGCTGGTGCACTGGGCCGATCTCGACAAGCCGCCGATTAGTGAAGAGGCCGACGTGGCGGAATGGGAAAAGACCATCGGGAGCTCCGTGCAGTCCCTGGTCACCCACTACTATGAGTTCATGCCGGACCTCAGCCGTCCCGGCGAAGGCATGCTGCCCGCGAAATTCGCGGAGGTGTTGACCTTCAATGTCCGCATCGGCAAGACACAGGAATTCCTGGCGGATATGAAGAAAATCACCGGAGCGATCAACAAGACAAACTGGCCCGCGCATTTCCGCTGCTACACGCTGTCCCACGGAGGCCGCGGCGACATGTTCGTGCTGCTCATCGAACACGCGAACTACGCCGACTTCGAGGAGCCGGCAAAATCCTTCCCCGCGATGCTGGCGGAAGGGCTAGGCAATGACGAGGCCATGGCGCTGATGAAACGCATGGACACAAACACGGAAAGCACAGAGTCTCAAATCGTGAAATTCCGGCAGGACCTGAGCTACATTCCCGCTTCGATGATGAAGTAAACTTGGTTGGAAGATTCATGGCCGGACGGCGCAAGCCGTCCGGCCTTTTTGTTTTTGGGCAGGTCGCGGACCCTATTCATGTCATCTGAAGGCAGTAGATTGACCTAAGGGCTGAAGTAAGGTGCCTTCCCCAATGCGAAGTACAGTTGAATCGCAGTTCCCACAACAGATTCGCGCTTAGAGGGTTCTTCTCGATAATGAGAAGGGATTTCTTAACGTCCTCGTAGATCTCAGCAAGGTCTTGGGAGATGTTCGCCTGGTAGGGATCAGGATCTGCGGCTGTGGAATCAAAAATCTCCCAATGAACGTCGTATTTTCCCAACTTGTCATGGATGGTGTGAAAGAGCTTCATGGACTCATCAGGAGGAATCTTGCCATCCTCTATCTCGGATGATTTAGCGCTAACCCTGGGAAGAGCGAGCGCACTCTTGTAGACGTCCAACAAGCAGATCTGGGTTTTGTGAAGGAACTCCTCCAGGGTGGAATCCCTCATGAACGGCACGCTCAGCGCCTGGACGAGTCGCTCGGCTGCAACGCGGTAATCTTCGATTGCGCGGATCCAATCGGGATTCGTTTCGACTGTCATAGTGTCACCTCGCGCCGCGGACCATTCCTTGTTGTAAAACATTCCCCGCGCCATCGAAAGTCACGCGGTACGTGAAAATGGGAGTGCGAGGGGCGCGCATCACAAAGCGCAGGTCGGTGATTTCAAGCGCTTGCTGACCGCCGATGGTGCGGAGGCGATAAATGGGGAAGCGCGCAAACCAGAGATAGGTTTGCGTTTCCGGGAGTCCGTGCGCGGCCGCCAGGAGATGCTCGGGAGCGGAATCCGGGAAAAAGTCGTATTCGACGGCTTCACTTGAAAATAAATCTTCGTGCAGGCGATACGCGCCGTTGGGCGTGCGGATGAGACCGTCCCAATGCAAGAGCGACGGCGCAATGGGGAGCGCGCCGATTACCTCGGCGTTGATTTTCTGGCCGGCCACAAATTTCCGCAAGTGAGAGAGCGCCACCTGATGGGCGGCGACGCAGAGGAACAGATATCCGCATGCGGCGATAATTCCCGCACGCGCCCAGGTGGAGCGACGGATGCGCGCGCCGCGGCCGCCGCGCAATGGGAGGAAAAATACCGCGGCCAAGACCGCACTGGCCACCGGGATGGCCCACAAGGAAAATGGAAAGCCCGCGGCGGCGGCGATCCAATTCACTCCCAGGGCAAGCACGGTGCACAACGCCCACATGCGCAGGGCGCGGCGGAGACTTTTTCCCGGATCCCGATGCACCCAGGCGGCCGCTTGCGGCACGAGGAATAGCGCCGTCAAGGTGAAATCCAAAATAAAAACGAGGTCCCAGGCGGGGCGCGCATTGCTGATTGGGCTCCAGATCATCGTGCCGAAGGAGGTCACGAGGTCGAGGAGCAAGTGCGACGCGAGCCCGACTGCGGTTGCGAGCGCCATCCAGGCAAAGGATGGCGCAGCGATACCGAAGCGCCGCGCGCCTGCGCGCACCAGCCACGCGAGAAGCAAAGCCCAGAGCGGAAGCAGGATGAACGAGTGCGTGATGCCGCGGTGATACTTCATGACCGCCATGTCATCGCGGGAAAAGATGTCGTAGATGATATCGATATCGGGAAACGCGGATGCAATAGTGACGGCGAAAATCGCGACGCGTGACTGGGGAGAAAACTCCGCGGGAGTTTCAGATTTGTTGGTGGTGAAGAGCCCCTTGCCGAGCAGCGCTCCAGCGAATGCGTGTGTGAAGGTGTCCATGGGTCTTGATTAGGTTACATGGATGAGCGGCGATCGTTTCTCGAGCACGCGCCCAATCTGCCGCGCCGCCGCACCATGCCGCTCAAGCGCCTGCATCGCCGCGGAGGCGGAATCCGGAGCGATGGCCACCAGCAATCCCCCGGAAGTCTGCGGATCGAAGAGGAGCAGGCGGTATTCCTCCGGCACCGAGCCGGCAAATTCCACGCAGTCGCCGATGAACTCGCGGTTATTGTGCAGCCCGCCCGAAGCGTTGCCCGCGCGCGCGCAATCCACGGCTCCAGAAAGATATTCAATTCTCGCGTGATCAATTTCCAGGGAAACCACAGGAATGCCGGACGCGGCGTGGCCGAGCGCCATTTCCCGCGCGTGGCCAAGCAAGCTGAAACCGGTGACGTCGGTGACCGCGTGAATGTTTTTGTGCGCGGGATCCGATTCGATGAGCGCTTCCGTGGCAGCGCGATTCAATCGCGTCATGGATGCGGTTGCGGCGGCGACACTTTCCGGTGAAGCCGTGCCCTTCTTGAGTGCGGTGGCGATCACTCCCGTGCCGAGGGCCTTTGTGAAGAGCAAAATGTCGCCCGGCCGCGCGCCGACGTTGCGCCAGACGCGGTCAGGGTGAACGACGCCGGTGACAGCGTAGCCGAATTTCAAATCATCGTCGCGGATGGAATGTCCGCCGATGACGAAGCAGCCCGCCTCCGTCATTTTGGCGAGGCCGCCGCGCATGATTTCGCCGAGGACCGCGGGGTCGCCGCGCTCGGGAAATCCCACGAGGGAGAGAGAGGAGAGGGGGCGTCCGCCCATGGCGTAAACATCGCTCAACGCGTTGGCGGCGGCGATTTGGCCGAAGAGAAAAGGGTCGTCCACGATGGGCGTGAAGAAATCCACGGTCTGAACCAGGACCTGGCCCGCCCCGATCCGATAAACGGCCGCGTCGTCGGCATGAGCGTTCCCCACCAGCAGATTTGGGTCCGCCGGGGAG
>JBGOTC010000166.1:0-7151 GCA_041476305.1 Terriglobia bacterium | reverse complement strand
CTGGCGATCGGAATTGGCGCCAATACGTCAATTTTCAGCGTGACGAATGCGCTGCTGTTACACACGCTTCCCTACAAGGATGCAGATCGGCTGGTGATCCTGTGGAACCGCTCGCCGGGATTGAACATCACGCAGGATTGGTTTTCGACGGCGCAATACTTCGACATCAAGAACGGTCAGCAGAGTTTTGAGGAAGTCGCGATTGCCATTGGCGGGAATTACAACCTGACGGGAAGCGGCGACCCGGAACGCGTGGGGACGGTGCGTGTCTCATCAAACTTGTTGCCGATGCTGGGCGCGCGCACCGAGCAGGGGCGCCTGTTCACCGCGGAGGAAGATAAGGCCGGCGCTCCGGCCACGGCGGTGCTGAGTTGCGGGATGTGGGTGCGGCGTTACGGTTCCGACCCGCAGATTCTGGGGAAATCCATCACGATCAACGGGCGCGCTTACACCGTCGTCGGCGTGACGGCGCGGTCGTTCGCGCTACCGCGCGAAGTGCTGCCAACCCTGGGTGGCGCGGAACAGGCGGAAATCCTGCTGCCTCTGCCGTTGGCGCCGGATGCCGCGTCGGTGCGCGACCACGAGGATTACAACATCGTAGGAAAACTGAAGGCGGGAGTTTTGCTCGCACAGGCGCAGGCGGAAATGAACACGCTAACGTCCGGCCTGCGGCGCGATCATCCCGAGCAGTACCCGCCCAATGGCGGTTTGACCTTCAGCGTGGTGCCGCTGCTGGAACAAGTGGTGGGCGACGTGAGGCGAGCGCTGATCGTACTGCTGGGTTCCGTGGCGTGCGTTCTGTTAATTGCCTGCGCCAATGTTGCGAACCTGTTGCTCTCGCGAGCAGTGGCTCGCCAAAAGGAAATTGCGGTGCGCCAGGCGCTGGGGGCGAGTCGCGGCCGGATCGTTCGCCATCTGCTCACAGAATGCATCACTCTGGCGGTGTGCGGCGGCGCGCTGGGGGTTTTTCTTTCGGCGTGGAGTGTGAACTGGATACGCGTGCTGGGACCGAAGAGCGTGCCGCGTCTGGGAGATATCCATATTGACGGCCTAGTGCTGGCGTTCACGCTCCTGCTTTCCCTTCTCTCCGGGGTCTTGTTCGGTCTCGCGCCGGCATGGCGGGTCTCGCGACTGGACTTGCAGACCACATTGAAAGATGCCGGCCGTGGGGCAGCGGGATCGAACGCCGTGTGGAGCCGGGGCCGGAATCTGAGGAAACTGCTGGTGATTTCTGAACTGGCGCTCTCGGTGGTCCTGTTGATCGGGGCGGGACTCCTGATCCGGAGCTTTTCAAGATTGCAACGTGTGGACCCCGGCTTTGATTCGAAAAACCTGCTGACCTTTGAATTGACGATGACGGGGAAAAGATACGAGGATCGGCAGGAGGTCCTGAATACCTACCGTCAGCTCTGGGAACGGCTGGACCATTTGCCGGGGGTGACCGCCAGTGGAGGGACCACTTCGCTGCCACTGAGCGAGATGTATGCGTGGGGGCCGCTCACTGTGGAGGGCCGGGCGCCGCGGCCCGGGGAGAAATTCATCAATGCGGATCAGCGCGTGGTGGGAGGGCGCTATTTCCGGGCGATGGGAATTCCGTTGAAGCGTGGGCGGTTGTTTGACGAGCATGACACCATGACCAGTCCGCGCGTGATTGTGATTGACGAATACATGGCGCAGGAACTCTGGCCGGGAGAAGACCCCATCGGGAAGCGAATCCACTTGATCGATGTGAAAACCGGCGATCCATGGCAAACCGTTGTGGGCGTGGTGGGAAGAGTGAGGCAGGACACGCTCGATACTGACCCGCGCATCGCGCTTTATCTGGCGCAAACGCAATTCGGTTCGAGGGCCATGAATGTGGTGATCCGGACCGGGAACGACCCGGCAGCACTGACCACGGCGGTGAAGAAGGAAATCCGCGAACTCAATCCCGATTTGCCGATTTACAACGTGCGAACCATGGGGCAGCGCGTGGATGATTATCTGGCGCGACGCCGGTTCTCGATGATGCTGCTCGGAGTGTTCGCAGGCCTGGCTTTGGTGTTGGGGACGCTGGGGATTTACAGCGTCATGGCCTACCAGGTGAGCCAGGGCACGCGCGAGATAGGAATCCGGATCGCGCTGGGCGCAACGCAGCGCGCGATTGTTGGGCTGGTGGTGCGGCAGGGAATGGTTCTTGCACTCGCCGGAGTTGTAATCGGAGTGGCTGTGGCGGCAGCGTTTACCCGGCTCATGCAGAGTCTCCTATTTGGAATCACCGCGACGGATGTGCTGACGTTCACAGCGATTCCAGTGATTTTACTGGTGACCGCGCTCGCGGCGAGCTACATCCCCGCCCGGCGCGCCGCGCGGATCGATCCGATGATCTCGCTGCGCTCCGAATAGACTCCTAATTCTCTACACATTTCAGCAAGCGTGGCAGCGGCGGTCTCCGCGGCTTGGATCCCCGCCCGAGTGTGGCCAGCCAGCGGCGCACGGAGGCGCGAAGCCGGTCAATGCGGAGGTGTCGATGATGCGGAGGGAAGCCCTCCAGCTTTTCAAGGCCAGCTCTCAAGAGTGATTCTGTTCCTTGAAGGTTTTTCCTCGAATGATGATGGAACGCGGCGGTCACCTGAATCAGTCCCTGAAGAAAGGTTTTCTCCGGACGCTCGGCGTGCAGCCAGATCTCCTCCCAGGCCTCGTGGGCCTCGAAGAAATGGCGCGAGTTAAAGAGAGCCACTCCGTGCGCGAAGAGATCCGTGGCGCGCGCATCCGCCGGCGTTCGTTGTTTACGCGGTGAGTGGCGCTTACCGCCCGATTTGGCTTTCCTTCGCAAGACTCGGCATAATACCAAAGCCCCGAGCACCGGGCGCAGCAGGATTCTGACGCCGCAGCCGGAACCCCTTTCGGCGCTTGTTGAGCAAACGAACCGCGACCCACGGGAGTCTGTCCCAGTAACGGAGCTCAGGCTTGAAGAGAATTCACCTCGTACTGCTGATTCACGGCCACCAGCCTGTCGGAAATTTTGACGGGGTGATGGAAAAGGTTTATTCGCAGTCCTACCTGCCGTTTCTTGAGCATTTGGGAAAACATCCGAAAATCCGCCTGGGATTGCACTATTCCGGCGCGCTTCTGGAATGGATGGAGGCGCGGCATCCGGAGTTTCTGGAGAAATTGGGCGCGCTCGTGAAGCGCGGGCAAGTGGAGATGGTTGGCGGCGGCTATTACGAGCCGATCCTGATTTCCATTCCGCCGCGGGATCAGGCGGAACAAATCCGGCGCATGCGGAAATATCTCTCCAAGCATTTTGGAAGGGCGCCGGCCGGGGCCTGGCTTGCGGAACGCGTGTGGGAGCCGCAACTTCCCGGCGTCTTCGCAAGACCGAAGGTTGAATACACGTTGCTGGATGACGTCCATTTTCAAGCGGCCGGCTTTGAGCAGGAGCAATTGTTTGGCTACTACATCGCGGAGGATCGCGGCGCGAAAGTAAAGGTCATTCCCGGGTTGAAGGCTCTGCGCTACCTGCTGCCGTTCCGCGAAGTGGGCGAGACGATCGACTTCCTGCGCGGAGCGGCGGAACTCCATCCCGGCGGGATGGCGGCGATGGGCGACGACTGCGAAAAATTCGGGGCGTGGCCCGGAACGCACGACCACGTCTATCGGGATGGGTGGCTGGAGCGATTTTTCCTGGCGCTGGAGGAGAACAGTGAATGGCTGGCGACAACGCCGCCGGGCGAATATCTGGCGCAACACGCGCCGCTCGGGCGAGCCGATCTTCCCGCGGCCTCCTACACCGAGTTGATGGAGTGGGTGCTGCCAACCCCTGCTCGCCAGAAACTTCATGCGCTTCAGCAGGAATTTGGCGGGCGCCCGGACGTGCTGCAATTCCTTCGCGGCGGAATCTGGCGCGGCTTCTTGAGCAAGTACGCGGAAGTGAATCTGCTGCACAAGAAGATGCTGCGCATCTCGCGGAAAATTGCCGCTGCACGGCCTTCCGGCGCGGGGCCTGCAAAGCGGCGAAAGATTAATGACGCGTGGAAACACTTGCTTCGGGCGCAATGCAACGACGCTTACTGGCACGGCGTGTTCGGTGGACTATATGCGCCGCACCTGCGCACGGAATTGTGGCGCGAACTAATCCAGGCTGAAGCGCTTCTGGATTCCATTGGCAAGCGGCGCGGGACGAAGGCGCGATGGGAGCGTTCCGATTTCGACGCGGACGGGCTGGATGAGTTCCACGTGACCGCGCCGGCATTCGCCGCGATCATAAAGCCGCAGGACGGCGCAACAATTGCCGCGCTGGATTTTCGTCCTTCCTCGGTCCCGCTGATCAATTCAATCCAGCGGCGGCCGGAGGCATCTCATGCGCAACTGGCCAAAGCCGGTCGCGGAACAGGAAGCGGCGTGGCGAGCATCCACGAACAGGTAAACGTGAAAGAGGCGGGACTGGAGCAACGGCTCCGCTATGACCGCTGGGCGCGGCACACGTTTCGGCTGCTGGTTTTCCCGGCGCAAAAGACGAGGGAAGACTACGACGCGGTGCGGTTGGAAGAGAGCGCCGCGTTCGCGGGCGGTGCGTATCTCCAAGGAAAATCGGAGAGCGGCAGCATTTCCTTTGCGTGTGAAGCGCCGCTGGATTTACCTGGCATGCCTGGTTCAGCGGCGCGCCTGACCGCGGTAAAGGAAATAAAGTTTGAATCTACATCCAATAGTTTGATTGCACACTGCAGCGTGCGGCTGCACCGGACAGATTCCTCCCGCGCGCCGCTTGTTGTGCAGGCGGGGTTGGAGACAGTCATCAATTTCCTCGCGCCGGACGCGGGGGACCGGTATTTCGAAGTGAGCGAGGGCGCTGGGAGGAGAAAAGAGGCGCTTGGCTGGGGTGGGGAGGCCAAAGGCCCGTCCATGCGGGTTGTGGATGAGTGGCAGAACGTGGCGGTGAGCATCGAATCTCCTGGAGTTACGCGTTACTGGATCGCTCCGATTGAGACGGTGTCGGAATCCGAGGAAGGATTTGAACGCGTGTACCAAGGCTCGCAAATCCTCTCCGTTTGGAAAGCGGAGCTGGGGCCGTCGGGGGAATGGAGTGGGGAAGTCACTCTGCGTGTGAGCAAGGCGCACAGGTAGGCATGGAACCTCGAAGTCACGTCCAAAGCGCTTGCCAGAGCGCGCGGCGAAAGGCACAATCAACGGATGGCGCTGAGCGAAGAGCTGCTCCAAATTCTGGCGTGTCCGGTGTGCATCCAGCCGGTGCGCGCGCTGCCCGATGACCGCGGGCTGGAATGTTCCGCGTGCGGCCGCATCTATCCCATCCGCGATGGTTTCCCCGTGATGCTCCCCGAAGAAGCTACGCCGCCGACAAAGAAATCCTGACCTTCCTGGAAAGTTGCGGGCTCCCCGGGACTAGATAGGAGGAGGCGCGAAGGTGATGGATTTGTCGCGCTTCTCGACCCACAGGCGGACTTCGCGGGTTGCGCGGGCTTTTTCCACATCATTGGCGTCCGGAAAAGGCTGGAAGGGGCTCAACTCCACGACAATGATGACGCCGCTGCCGCCCTTCGGCGGAGAAGTTGCGGATTCAATTTTGTAACTCTTGACGGGCCCGTAGTAACCGCCGGGTCCCCAATCTCCCAGGAAATCCTTGTAAGGGTAAGCGCCGGCGTCGGCCTTCATCATCTTGTACGCGAGTTCATTGTTCCCGGCAGCGATCGCGTCCATAAAGCGCGCGGCCGCCCTGCGCTCCGGGACATGCAAAAAGGTGAACCACAGCAAATAGAAGCTGAGGGCAAGAAGGAGGACTCCCGCGCCGATCATGATGCCGTAACGCCTGCCGCGCGAGCGCGGGTCTTCGCTGGTGTTGTCGAGGAGTCCCATGGCCGCCTTTAAGTGACGAGTGTCAGAGCTGACGCTGGAAAAGTGCGATGCTCAAGCTGATGAACACCACCGAGAAAGCTAACAGAATTCCGACATCACTGTAAATGCCGGCGTACCCCGTGTTTTTCAGGAGCAGGTTCTTCAGTGCGTGAACCGCATAGCGGAAAGGGTCCACGAAAGATATCCAGCGGAGCCAGAAGGGAAAGCCTTCGATGGGATAGATGGCGCCGGAGGGGAAAAAGAGCAACACGTTGAGGACGCCGAACATCGCGCGCGGCACGAGTGGATCGTTTACACGCACCATAAGCAGGAACATGAAGCTGATCATGGCGAGCGCGGCGGATGACAAGACAATCACCAAGTAGATTAGCCGCACGGGGTCCCAGATCCGCTCAATGCCGGCAATCATGCCGCCGATCAGGGTAATGGTCATCCCGGCGAGCAGCCCCTTCACAGTGCCCGCGCTGATGAGCCCCAGGATCAGGTCCGATTTGCTGATGGGTGTGACGAGATAGCCTTCGTGGAGGCCGCGGGCCTTGTCATCAATGAAAACAATTCCGCCGCCGATCATGGCCACAACGAAAATCGCAATGGAGACGGAGCCGGAAAGCAAATATTTGATGTATTCCATGTAGGGATAGACCTCCACAACCTGGAGGTCGATCGTTCCTGGCAATCGTTGGCTGCCCGGCGGAACAACGACGAGAGGGGAGCCGCCGGGTCCATTCAGGTCCACCTGGATCTGCTGCATGCGCTCGAGGATTCCATTCGCGGCAAAATTATCCGTGTTGTCCATGATGAAGACGAGGCGTGGACGGTCACTGCGCAGCACGCGGGCGGAATAATCCGGGGGGATGTAAACGATGGCCTTCACGAAACCGGCGCGGAGATCGGTCATGGCATCGGAGAGTTGCCCGTAGTCGTTAATGTGAAAAGTTTTCGGGCCGGCCGCGACCGCGTTCAAATCCTCGCGAACGCGCTGCGCCTGCCCGGCGCGGTCCTCATCCACCAGACCGATGTGCATGTTCTTGATTTTGCCGCCGAAAGCGTAACCCAGGACGAGAAGCTGCATGAGCGGCAGGACCATGGAGGTGACCATGAGCGTGGGGCTGCGGAAATACTTGATCATGTCCCGCCCGAAGATGGCCTGGATGCGGTAAAGCTTCATTGTTCACGCCTCATCGGGTGCCCGCTCATTTGTAAAGGTGGCTGATATCGAATTTGCTGCCGGCCGTGACTTCATCTCGCAGCTGCCTGCCGGTGTATTGCAGGAAAACGTCATCGAGCGTTGTGCCCTG
>JBGOTC010000165.1:0-7181 GCA_041476305.1 Terriglobia bacterium | reverse complement strand
CCCGCGGCGCAGAACGCGAAGCTCCTGCGTGATAAGGGTCTGGACAAGATGCCATTGCGCGGAATCCAATCGGTCACCGTCCCAGGCGTGATTGATGGGTGGCAAAAGCTTGCCGCGCGGTTTGGAAAGAAGAAACTTCCGGAATTGCTTGCTCCCGCGATTCACGTGGCGGAAAAAGGATTTCCTGTCACGGAATGGGTGGCAAACCTATGGGCGAATAATCAGGAAGTGGTTCAGAAAACCGAGGAGGCTGCGCGGGTATATCTGGAAAATGGCAAGCCATTCCACGAAGGCCAACTTTTCCGGAACCCGGACCTGGCGTGGTCGCTACGTCAAGTCGCAAAGGGCGGACCCCAAGCATTCTACACAGGCGAAATCGCGCGCAGGATTGTGGCGTTGTCTCAACATGAGGGCGGGACAATGACCCTCGAAGACCTGGCGGGATACTCCAGTGAATGGGTCGAGCCGATTTCGACGACCTACCACGGTTGGACCGTTTACGAGTTGCCGCCAAACGGCCAGGGAGTCGCGGCGCTCGAGATGCTGAACATGATGGAGACCATGCCCCTTGCGGAATACGGCTTGAATCAAACGCGCACACTGCACGGCATGATTGAGGCGAAAAAGCTGGCCTTCGCGGACCTGGAAAAATATATCGGCGACCCGCACACGAATCCAGGAGTGTTGAAGGCGATGCAGGCCATGATGCAGAAGCCCTACGCAGCGGAACGCGCCAAACTGATCGATATGGAGAAGGCGAATTGCGCGGCGGCTCCGGGGATACCGTTGCCCCTGGGAGGCGACACGATTTATTTGAGCACGGTGGACCGCGACGGCAACATGGTCTCACTGATTCAGAGCAACTATGAGAATTTCGGTTCAGGACTGGTGGCGCAAGGCACGGGATTTGTGATGCATGATCGCGGCGCACTCTTCAGCCTTGAAGCTGGATCGCCAAACGAATTGGCGGGGCACAAGCGTCCGCTGCACACGATTATTCCCGCATTCATGGAGAAGGGAGAATTGCGCATCGCGTTCGGGATCATGGGGGGATGGAATCAGGCGCAGGCGCACGCGCAGTTCGTCTCACACGTCGTGGATTTCAATCAAAATATCCAACTGGCGATGGAAACGGCGCGGTTCACGAAAGCCACCTTCAAGGGTTGCGACGTCGAGCTGGAGGATCGCATCCCCGCGAATGTCCAGGCGGAACTCACAGCCAAAGGGCACGTTCTGGAGATGCACGCCGGCTGGTCGAATCGATTCGGGGGCGGGCAGGCGGTGATGCGGGATTTCGCGGCAAAAGTGAATTATGGCGCCTCAGACCCACGAAAGGATGGGGCCGCGATACCGGAGATGCCGTTCTAGCGGTTCCGGGCTGGGCACGGTATGAATGTTTCATAGCGAGTCATTCTTACACCACTGTTCCACTACGCACCCATAGCACGCAATTCCTACAGGTCACTTCAGCAAAGAAACCGCGCAAATCGTTGAATAATTTAGCCATTTGATTTTGCATTTGTCGCAACGCGCTCCGTGATTGGCATCACAAATGCCTCTATTGCTGTAGGTCTGTAGTGCGAAACGGATTGGAGGTTGCGATGTACGATTCGACTGACATGCGCCCGGAATTACTGGCCGAACAGAGACTCTGGACCGCAGTGATTGCGCGGAGTGTTGAGGAATGGGTTTCAGGGCCGCTGCGTTCACAGCGTGAAGCAGAAGAGTACCTCTTCTCAGATCAGGATGATTTCCCGAAGGTTTGCCGCGCGGCGGGAATGAATCCGGAAGCCCTGCGCACAAAGTTGGAGAAGTTGAAGAAGTCAGGAGCCGGGCCAACAAAACCGACTTTGCCGCATGCGTGAGTAGTTGAGTGTCACCTCTTCTTCTTTGAGCCGCGCGGGCGCAAGGGTAAAACCTATTCTCTGGATATTTCGCGGCGCCTCGATCAGCAGAAGCAACCCTCAAGAAGTAACTTCCAGTCTTCGGAGCCATAAGCAAAACTCTGCCAAGAGTAGCAAGGCTCGGAGCCTTCAGGGAGATGTTGCTCATTCCTCCGTAGAATTTCGTTACCACGTCCTCTGATTCTAACTGCCGCACTTTCATAAAGATACCGCTAGTGAGTTCCTCCAATGAATTCCAAGGGAAGATTGGCAGGGAATGTGCATTTTTTTTGGGTACAGTTATTTGCCAATGCCTACGAGTCATTCAAGAAAGGTGCGTTTTTTTTGGATTTTGGCGCTCGTCGTCATCGCCGTAGTGTGGGTAGTCGGCGCTTACATTTTGACGCCCATGATCATCGAGAGGGCGTACCGAGGCGAAAGTCTGGCTGTCTTTAACCGCATGATCAGAGGTCAGGCCCACATCCCGGTGACTGAATATCTCGCTCGCTGGAGTCGGCCGCTGAGCAAGGTCTCCTGCGCCCTGGCAATTCTCTGGGTATACTCGTTGCTCGCCGTAGTGGGGCTTACTCGAGAAGGGAAGAGTGGACTGAGTGACTCCGCGGGCAAAGTGGCGATGTCGAGGCCGCGTGTTCGGGTCGTCTACGCATTGATGGCGGTCATCCTTGGTGGGTCAGCCTACGACGTGGTCCGTGACAAAGAGCATTGGCCATTCTCCCAATACTCGATGGACTCTGAACTGGTATTGTCCCGGAAATTCTCCATCATCCGTCTGTATGGTGTGGTTCAACAATCGCCCCTTGTTGAGATACAACTGGACAATAACCGCTATTTGCGGCCATTCGACGCATCGCGGCTTTCGGAAGCCCTGGGCCGCGCCCTCCGACAAGGCAAGCTAGAGGAAGGGTTGGCGGATTGCCTGCGGCGATATGAAACCCTGCGACGCGCGGGAATTCACGGAGGGCCGCCACTCGTCGGGTTGCGGGCCTACATGGTCACATGGACGGTTGAAGAGTCAGTGAGCAATATTGATCGACCTGACCACAAGGAATTGTTGGGAGAGGTGGTTCTGCGGGGCGCGGGAAGCGATTGACATGAACTCCCTACGCAATCACTGGAATCATTTTTGGTTTGAGGCCGCCGCGCCCGACAATCTCGGGCTCTGCAGGATCATCTTATTCGGCACGATGTTCTTGTACTACGTGTTTGCGCCGTGGCTGTTCCCTGTGTGGGGCTATCACCAGAATTTCGTGCCCTGGGCGTCGGTTTCGCGAGCATTGTGGAGTCCCGTTTGGTTGATGTCTGTTCTGCACCTGGCGCCCGCGTCCCCGGCGGTGTTGGAGGCAATCCAGTTCGTATGGAGGCTGGCGCTGCTGCTTTCGTGCATGGGCCTGTTCACGCGCATCAGCACGGCGATCAGTTTTGCATTTGGAGTTTATCTGTTCGGTATTCCAGCGGGCTTCGGCCGAATTCATCACACTGAGCAGGTATTGGTTCTTGTGTTCCTGGCCATGGCTTTTTCGCGTTGCGGTGACGCGTGGTCCATTGATGCGCTAATCCGGAAGCGGAAAACTCCTGCCGCCCCGGCGCCGCCGGCCATGAGCGGAGAATACACATGGCCCATCCGCATGATTTGGGTCGTGATTGTGCTGATTTATTTCTCCGCCGGGATTTCAAAGGCGCGACATTCCGGCTTCGCATGGATTAATAGCGAGACCATGCGCAACTACCTGATCTGGCATAGCTACCACGTCACCGTGGTCGACCCGCTCACCTCCTGGGGCCCTGCCCTGGCACGGTCGGCGATCGTCTCCCGGCTGCTGGCCGTGTTTGGCATGGGGCTTGAGTTGGCGCTGCCGATTGCTTTGTTCAGCAAGCGGGCCCGCTGGCTGTTAGTGCCCAGCGTCGCAGCGATGCAAGTCAGCATTGCTCTCCTCATGGGCCCCAATTTTTACCCGATTCTCATGTGCCAATTGCTGTGGGTGCCCTGGGACCGCGTTGTAGCCTACTTCACAAGGCCAAGGGCGGCCGCATCCGGAGATCCTGTGCTTCAACCGGGCCGTTAAGCGCGTTTGCGCCCGGCTTGGGCCGGAGATTCAAATCGAAAAGTCCTTATTGATCGTATTAGACTGACCAACCAAATGGGCGATCCCGCGAAGCCTGAAATTTCTTCGGAGGCCCGGAGAGAAAAGCAACGGCTCCTCATTCTCCGCTTTCTGTTCCGTTCCGCGCGCGAAACCGCCTGGCGGGCGCTGAAGAACCGGATCAAGATCATCATCGGCCGCAAGCCCTACTTCGATGAGCGCGGCCTGTTTTTGCGGCAGTACATCCTTCATGTCACCGGTCTTCGGCCGATACGAAAAATCACCTGCATCGGGTATAAAACGGAAGGCCCGGGCTCGCAGGCCATTGTGGCCATGCAGGCGATCACTTTCGCGCGCTGCGCCGGCCTGACTTACGCGCACACCCCCTTCAGCCTGATCCAGCATGCCGACCGTCCCATGAAAGAGTGGGCCGCGGCGTGGGAGGCACTTTTCAATTTCGGCGCGGGTGAGGCGGTGTGCGAAGCTGAGCGAAGGGAGGCGGTGAGCTATAGTCACAACTTTCCAGAACTCGAGTTGTGTCTGGGCTGGAGCGGCAGAGGCGAGGAATTGCACCAGAGTTTCAAGGCGCTGGTCCCCGATTTCAGGCGCAAATATTATTTGAACAAGCCTCGACGCGCGACGGAGGGAGTCAGCATCGTTGTCCATCTCCGGCGCGGATGGGACGTGCCAGGCAACCCACATCTTTATTCAAGCACTGGACCGATCCTAAGGACCATCAAGCTGGTGAAGGAATGGCTTGATGCTCAACACGTCCCACACAAGATCAGCATTTATTCAGAGGGGAGCAGCAAGGACTTCGAGGAGATCTCCATTCCCGGAGTCGAGTTGGCGAACTATCGAGTGGGCCGCCATCCGGATAGCAGGGCTGAAGATTGCGCAGAGGAGTCTTTCCGCAGGGGCGGATCATTCATTGATATTGACGCGGTCGCGGCGATGCGGGAACTGATCGAGGCTGACGTGCTGATCATGTCCAAGAGCTCGTTCAGTTATTGCGCGGGAATTATTTCAGACGGGATCAAGCTTTTTGAAGAGCTGCAGGACATGCCGCCGATGGACGAGTGGATTGTGCGTTTACCGGACGGCTCATTTGACCGCGCGGAGTTTGAACGTCAACTTTCTTTGCTCATGCGGGAAAAGGGACTGAGGGAAAATTCCGCCGCGGGCCCCGGCGACACATCGTCGTAGAGCAACGACTAAGGCAAGTTCCTCTGATATAATCCGCGGCAAGACGAAGAAGTGACGCATGAAACGCGCCCTCCTCATCGCGGCGGTCCTGGCAGTGACAATCCCTCCGGCACCTATTGCAAGCGCGCAGCGCGAAGTGGTGGTGTTGCCCTACTCCGGGCCCATCGGGCCGGCGGTGGCGGACTACTTTGCGCGCGGCATCGCCTATGCAGAGTCGCGAAACGCGGCGGCAGTGATTTTTGAGATTGATACACCGGGTGGGCTGGACTCCTCCATGCGGGAAATCATTCAGCGCGAAATGAACTCCCGTGTGCCGGTGATTGTGTTCGTTGCGCCGCGCGGCGCGCGCGCGGCGTCAGCGGGATGCCTGATCGTGCTGGGCGGAGATTTGGCGGCGATGGCGCCGGGAACCAATATCGGTGCGGCGCACCCCATCTACGCTTCCGGCGGCGCGGTGGTGGACAAAATCGTGAACGATTCCGCGGCGTACGCGCGGTCACTGGCCTCGGCGCACAAACGCAACGTGGATTGGGCGGAGCGCGCCGTGAGGGAGAGTATTTCGGCGACCTCCGAGGAGGCGCTCTCGCTGGGTGTGATTGAGCTGACGGCAAATGATTTGACCGGCCTGCTCGCTCAACTGCAGGGACGCATGCTGCACCGCCCGGGCGGCGACGTGAAATTGGATCCGGCCGGCGCGCAGGTCACGACGATCGAAATGGACACGCGTGAAAAACTGTTCTCCGCGCTGACGCATCCGACGATTACCTATTTGCTGATGCTCCTGGGCGTTCTGGCCATCATCATTGAGATCGTCACACCGCACGGATATGTGACAGGAACCATCGGCGCGCTTGCCGTGCTGCTGGCGATGGTGGGCCTGGTGGGATTGCCGGTGCAGATCACCGGCGCCGCCATTCTGGTGGCGGGGATGGTGTTGCTCGGACTCGAGCTGAAAATCACTTCGCACGGACTCTTGACGCTTCTGGGAATGGCGGGATTTGTGGCCGGGTCAATCCTGCTGCTGCCGCGGATTCCGGGGTACAGCATTTCGGGCTACGCGATTGGAACCGTGACGGTGCTGTGGGCAGTGATGCTGGGCGCGGTGGTGCGGCTGGTGGTGCGCGCGCGGCATGCGCCGATCCTGACGGGCACACAGCTTGTGGTGGGGGCGGCGGGGGTGGCGAAGACGGACATCGCACCGAAGGGCGTGGTGCTGGTGAACGGGGAAGAGTGGCACGCGGTCGCGGACGCTTCGCCGATCGCGCGCGGGACGGGCATCACCGTGGTATCCGTGGAGGGATTGAAGCTGCACGTCCGGAAGACGGCGTGAAGGGGGAATGACCGATGGAGCTGAACACTGTGACCGTGGTGCTGATCGGAATCGCCTTCCTGGCGTTCCTGATGCTGTTCTCGAACATGATCAAGATCGTCCGCGAATACGAGCGGCTGGTGGTATTCCGGTTTGGCCGGTGCATCGGGCAAAAGGGGCCGGGAATTATCCTGCTGGTTCCGATTGTGGATGTGGCCAGCCGCGTGGACTTACGTGAGCAATACCTGGAAGTGCCCCGGCAGACGTGCATCACGAAAGACAACGCGTCCATCTCCATTGACTTCCTGGTGTTCTGGAAGGTGACGGACCCGGTTCAAAGCGTATTGAAGGTGCAAGATTTCGGCGGCGCGACGCGCGGAATTGCCATGACCACTTTGCGCGCCGTGGTGGGCGATATTCCGCTCGACGACGTGCTGGCGAAGCGCGAGGAGATCAATAACGTGCTGCGCGGCAAGCTGGACGAGGTGACGGAGCGCTGGGGCGGAAAGGTCACGTCAGTGGAGATTCGCGAAATTGATCCGCCGAAGGACGTGCAAGACGCCATGACGAAGCAGATGAGCGCGGAGCGGAGCAGGCGGGCGATGGTCACCGCGGCGGAAGGCGACCGCACCGCGAAGGTTACGATTGCGGAAGGCGAAAAGCAGTCCACAGTTCTGCGGG
>JBGOTC010000164.1:0-7203 GCA_041476305.1 Terriglobia bacterium | reverse complement strand
GGAAAGTGAGCAGGCCAATCGTTTGCTTCTCGAGCTCCTGGATTCCCTCCATCCCGTGCTCCGACACAGGCTGCAAGAAGACGATGGAGGCGGACACCGGCAAGAAACCCTTCAACCCCGCGGCAAATGCGCAGGAAACAATCACCGGCGCTGATGGTGAGTGGTATCCCTTTCCACTCTTCAGAGGATTTACAGGAGGAGGCAGGACGCTGTCCAACGACGGGATCCAAGTTTGAATATCGGAGCGGCCACGCAAGCCACCGCTGAGGTCGATGACGTACTCCGCATCTCGAATCGCTGCGGCGACATGTTTGGCTGCGAATCCCGGCTTGCCCGCGAAGAAAACAAATTGGGCGCCTTTGAAGCTCTCCGGATCGACTCCCTGGATCACAGCCGGCTCGCCGCCCGCATCGGTGAGAGTTCCAGCGGCGATGTCTTCATCAAGAAGGGTTATGACGGCTTCCGGAGTGCGTTCTTCCATGACCTCGGCAAGTTCCTTGCCGCGCAGCGAAGTGGCGCCGACAATAACCGCCCGTAGAAATTTCCGGATAGATGGCATGGCTCAGGCGGGGTGCTGGCCGCCGCGGTGGCGGACGGCACGCACAAGATAGAGCACAAGCCCCGACAATCCATATCCCGCGGCCAGAATCGCGAGTGAATACTCAGAATAAGCGACAACGGACCAAATCAAGAGGGCAATCAGCACCACGGCGATGTTCGGCCGCCGGCGGGTGAAATTAATGTCCTTGAAGCTCGGGTAGCGAACGGTGCTGGTCATCAGCATGGCAAGCAATGCGACAAGTCCCAGGAAAACCACGGCGTAATGCCAGTTGTCCAGTGGAGTCTTGAAATAGTGCACGGTCGCCGCAATGGCGCCTGCGGCGGCGGGCGTGGGCATGCCGACAAAATACCGCATGCCGCCCGGGGCCATTCCATGAACGTTGAAGCGCGCCAAGCGCCACGCACAACAGATGGCGAACGCCAGGCATACGAGCCAGGCAATTTCACGAACCGCGTGCACGGGCGAGGAAGTTTCAACTAATAGGCTTCGCACACCCCAGGCATAAGCGAGGGCGGCAGGCGCAATCCCGAAACTGATTACATCCGCCAGGGAATCCAACTGCTTACCAAATTCGCTGCTTGTTCCTGTCCAGCGGGCAACAAACCCGTCGAAGGCATCCAGAATGATGGCTACGCCAATTGCTCTGGCGGCGTTATCGAGCCCCGCGTCTCCACGATTCAGAATGGCAAGAATGGCGTAATAGCCGCACAGGAGATTTCCCACGGTGAAGATGCTGGGTAGAATATAGATTCCCCGCCGGCGACGGTGATTTACGCCGCGGCGTTCCGGGAACCCCATTTCCTGCTGCTCCGGGGACTTAGATTCTTCTTCAAACATCGATCGGCCACCGTGCGAGGATGCTTGAGCCTCCGGCGACGTTTTCGCCGGGCTTGACGACAATCTCCACGTTTCGAGGGAGCCACACGTCCATTCGAGAACCAAAACGGACGATCCCGATGCGCTCTCCCCGGGACACTTCTTCCCCGCTCTTCTTCCAGAGTATCACGCGTCGCGCCACCCACCCGGCAATCTGCTTGAATACGATTTCGCCACGCGCGGTTTGCAAAGTAATGATGTTTTGCTCATTTTCCGACGAAGCGGCCTTCTTCATGGCCATGTGGAAGCGGCCGGGGCGGTAATCAATCCGGGTAATTCTTCCCGCCATCGGCGAGCGATTGACATGCACATTCCAGATCGCCAGGAAAATACTAATCCGGCGTCCCGCCCGGTCGCCAAGCGGCTCATCCACAATCTCCAATACGCGGCCATCCGCGGGCGAAACTACGGATGAAGGATCTGACGGAATGTTTCGTTCCGGGTCACGGAAGAAGCACAAAACAAAAATGCCTAACGCGAGCAGGACTCCACCTGCGATGTACCATCCCAGGAAAAATCCCACGGCAGCGGCCAATACCGGCGCCGCGGCAAATTTGTAGCCGTCAGCTACCACAAAGAACTACTCATCCGGAGAGTGACTCCTGTTGATTTAGGGAAGGCCAATCCCGAGGACTTCCGCGAGGCATCATCATACGACAATTCTGGTGTCAGTTTCCCCGGGGCAGAGATTCGGCCCGCGACGGCTAAGTGGAGGAGTTGCCACGCCAGGTGCGGGCAACCAGTTGCTCCATTTGGTCTTTTACGCGAAGGCGAAGTTTCTTCAACTCCAGTTCCTGGGTGAGAGTCTCAGCGTTAAGGAAGGGAGCAGTTGCGAGCTGCTCAAGCTGAGTTTCGTAGCGGGAATGTTCTTGCACAAGCCTTTGATATTCCGGATTCGTTGCCTGAAGCTGTTCACGGATATCCCGCTGCGTATTGGGCATCATTTGCCTCCCGATGGGCAGTGGAGTCACATCGCAGCGGGAAATTAGCACAGAGGAGGTTAGGTGCCAAGAGGAATTCGTACCAAAATTATAGGGCCGTGCGTACCAGAACCAGGGCGTCCTCGACGGGGCCGGAATAATAGCGCGCCCGCTTCCCGCTGGTCACAAACCCGCGTGACGAATAGAAACCCTGTGCAACTGAATTGGATTCGCGCACTTCCAAGTAAATCCGTCCGCGGATGATTCCGGAGCTATCCTGCTCTGCTTCTGAAAGCAATCGGGACGCCACCCCCCGCCGCCTCGCGTTGACGTCCACCGCAAGATTCAGGATTTCCATCTCGTCTTGGACGACGCTGGTAATGATGAATCCAAGCAATTCTGCGCCCTGGAATGCGCCCCATCCTTCCACACCGTTCGTCCCGATGACCTGGTAACCCGCTTCATTCCATTGGGCAGCACCAGGGCAGCGGCCTGCCAACCCACGAATCGAGGCGGCGTCATCTCCCGTCAATCGCCTTAATTCCAATCCAGGTGGCGCGGCTTTCATTTTCGTTCTTGCGTCTGGACGTCCTGCCAATAGGCTTCAGCGTCGCAGCGGCGAATGTAATTTGCGTCCAGCGTGAGAGCGTCCACAAGCTCGCCGCGCTCAGCGGACTCAAACGCAAGTTGTCCAATCCAGGGAGTGAGGTCATCCGAAACCTTCTCGATCCCATCCCTCGGCAAACCAGCCGTAGCAAACGTATCTGCAAGGAGTTCCGGAGCGGGCGAAACAAACCTGGCTTCTCGCCCAATCATGCGCTCGGCGACTTGGTTCAGCAGCTCATCTGGCCTCACGAGCAAGTCATCGCCCAAACGTCTAAGGCGACTATCTCGTCTTTCGAATACTCCTGCAAACACCTGCCCCCGACGTGCATCCATGACGGAGACCACTATTTCCGTTCCCGCCGATGCCTGAACTGCGAGGGCCTCCAAGCCGCTAAGTGCCGCCACGGGCTTTCCAAAGACCTCTGACCACCCTTTTGCCGCCGTCATCCCAATCCTGAGGCCAGTGAAGGATCCTGGGCCGGCAACCACTGCAAACAGGTCGAAATCCGCCAATTTCAACCGCGTCTCGCCTAGAAGTTGGTTCAATTCCACGAAAAGCCGAGTAGAAAAGTCATCTGCGGAGCGGGTAAAAGTATGTCCCAGAACCCGCCGGTCCTCCACCATGGCCAAGCCCCCACCCCGTGTGCTGGTATCGATTGCGAGAACCTTCATGGGAATGATTGTAGTCGAATGCGGTAAAAGTATGCAGAGAAACACTGAGCAATCTGAGTTCCATTCGAGAACTTGCCCATTCTTAACCTCATGATTCCAAAAGGAATACCTTGACTTTGCGTTTCGAATGCCCCAAGATGAATTCAGCCACACGGGGGGCAAGATGGACTTCAAAATCGGAGATAAGGTTGTCTATCCGAACCATGGAGTCGGTGTAATTGAACAAGTTCATTACGGAATGTTGAATGGCAGCACTGAAAAGTACTTCATGCTTCGAATCGCGTCCAGCGGTTTGAAAGTGATGGTTCCCCAGAGCAACGCCAGCGCAGTGGGCCTGCGATCTGTCATCCGGCAGGTCGAAACCACCAAGGTCATGCAGTACATCGAAAAGGGAAAATTCACTTCCCACCACGATTGGAAGCATCGTTTCAAGGAAAACTCGGAGAGGATGCGCACGGGGTCCCTCATCGAAGTTGCCGCGGTGCTGAAGAGTCTGGTGGCGTTGAGCCGTTCGAAACCGCTTTCATTCCGCGAGAAAAAGATGCTGGAGCGCGCAAAATATCTGCTCGTGAGCGAACTAGCGACGGCGCGAAATTCCTCGGCGGAGAACATCGAGGGCGCACTGGTGAAGTCATTGGCCAAGGCGCGGCTCCACATGCCGGTCCTGACGGACGCGCTCGAAGGATAAGAACCCACTTCAGGAAAGAAATCTGGCGGCGAGGGTTGACGCGACCTTCGCCGTTTCTGTTTGGGGGAACCCAATTCCCTCCCAAGATTGTCCTACGCCTTGCCCCAGCCTCCGCCGCCGGGCGTCTCCACTCTGACGACTGCCCCCGCTGGAGCATAGAAGGCGCACTTGGCAGGCAGCCTCCTTTTCTTTCCTCGGATGATTAGCTCGTTACGACCGGGTTTGCCGGGCTTTCCACCGGACAATCCGTAGGGTCCGCGAACGCGACGATCACAGAGCAATCCAACCTGCATGTCCGTTAACAACTCAATTTCGCGGATGATGCCGTCGCCGCCGCGATGGAGTCCCGCTCCCCCGGAGTGAGCGCGAAAACCGTAGTGCCGGACACGGAGGGGATAGGAATGTTCCATGACCTCGATGGGGGAATTCCACGAATTGGTCATGTGCGTGTGGATGCCACTGATCCCGTCACGATCCGGGCGAGCGCCCATCCCACCAGCGGTGGTCTCGTAGTAGGCGAATGGCTCGCCGCCGCGGCGCGGATCGCTGCCGCCAAGTGTGAAGTTATTCATTGTTCCCTGACTTGCGGCCGGAATCTGTCCCGGGAGCGCCTTGGACAGCGCGAGCAACAATGTGTCAACGATCCGCTGAGAGGTTTCGACGTTGCCTCCAGCGACGGCAGACGGCGGACGCGCATTGACAATCGTGCCGGCAGGGGCAATCACCTTGATGGGGCGCATCAGGCCGCTCGTTGCGGGAACCTGTTCGTTGAGGAGGCAACGAAAAACGTAAAAAACCGCTGAATACACGATAGCGGCGACGGCATTCACGCTGCCGGCGCATTGTGGATCGCTGCCGGTGAAATCCACCTCGGCTTTTGCCCCCGCAATGCGAATCCGGGCTGCAATGCGGATGGGCCGCGCCACGATGCCATCATCGTCCAGATAGTCCACTGCGCTGTAAGTTCCGCGCGGGATGCTGCGCAAGGTTGAGCGCATCATTTCCGCTGAATAATTCAACAGGTGCGTGGAGTAGGCCTCCACTTCGCGTTTGCCGTACTTTGAAAATATTTCCTTCAGCCTGCGCTCACCACTCCGGCAGGCGGCGATCTGTGCGGTCAGGTCCCCTTCCCTTTCGCCCGGGGTGCGCACGTTGATCAGCAGCATCTTCAAGATGTCCCGCTGTATTTGTCCGCGTTGCATCAGTTTCACAGGCGCGATACGCAGCCCTTCCTGGTAAATCTCCCTCGCAAGACCCATCGAGCCCGCCTGGGAGCCACCGACATCCGCGTGATGCGCGCGATTGGCGACATAGAACACGGGTCCACGGACACCACGGACATACACAGGCATGACCATCGTCAGGTCGGGCAGGTGCGTCCCGCCCGCATAGGGATCGTTCAATAGCGCGATGTCCCCGGGATCGAGAGTGAGCTCCGCCATCGCGGCGGCGACAGACATGGGCATGGAGCCGAGGTGAACTGGCATGTGGTCGCCCATCGCAAGAACATTTCCCCCGGCGTCGAAGACGGCACAGGAGTAGTCGCGCCGCTCCTTAATGTTGGGCGAGAACGCAGACCGGCGGAGGCTGGCGCCCATTTCCTCGGCCACGGAGTGGTAAAGGTTCTTGAAGATCTCGAGTCGCGTCGGGTCGAATTTCATCGGGCTACCGATCCCCTTCCGCGCGCGGCATTCCCTGCCTGGTGAGCCAGAATAATATTCCCCCAAGTGTCCACCGTACCCTGCCACCCCGGCGGGATGAGCGTCGTCGCGCTGTATTCGGAGATGACCGCGGGAGCAACAAGTTTCTCCCCGGGGCACAGGTTGGCCCGGTCAAAAACAAGAGTCTTCAATTCTCGACCATTGAAAAATGCCGTCCGAGTTTCCACAGGGACTCTTCCGGTGGATTTCGTTGTTCGGGGGAGCCGGTCCAGCTTTGGTTTCGGCGTAAGTCCAATCACGCGGGCACGGACATTCACAATCTCCACGGCCCGCGTTGAATCCGAGTAGCCATAACGTTGTTCGTGTGCGCGATGGAACGCAGCCAGGAAATCTCCTGATTCCCGGACCATCAGCTCGTAGGCCTGCCCCGTGTAGCGCATGTCGAGTAAACGAATTACGCGGCTTCGCGGACCATGGAAACCTTCTTCACGGAGCGTGGCGCGGCCCCTCGCTTCGAGGTTCGCGAATTCCGAGGCGAGAGCGCGCCGCGCCGATCCAACTGTGCTCACGCTGTGACGAACCGTGCGCGAATAATCGTGCACCACGTCCGCCCGAAGAATTCCGAGCGCCGAAAGCCCGCCGGGAAGCCGGGGAATGATCACGCGTGGAATGCGTAGCGCGGCGGCCAGATCGCAGGCGTGGAGTCCCCCCGCTCCCCCGAATGCGACCAGCGCGTAATCACGGGGATCGTGGCCGCGCTCGACGGAAATCACGCGAATCGCCTTCTCCATGACGGCGTTGGCGACATCCACGATTCCCTGCGCGAATTGCTCTACGGTGCGCATGGAGCCGCGCGAGCGCTCCATCCACTTCCTCGTGCGCGATATATCCAACGGGAAATCCCCGGAGAGGAAACCACACTCCGGGATGCGGCCAAGAACCAGATGAGCGTCGGTGACAGTCGGCTTTTCGCCGCGCCCGTAACAGATGGGACCCGGGTCGGCGCCCGCGCTTTCCGGGCCGACACGCAGGGCACCGGCGCGATCGAAGCGGGCGAGAGACCCCCCGCCGGCTCCTACCGTGTGGATCTCCAGCATGGGCACCGAGACCGGCAGGTCCGCGACGCGAGATTCATTGGAAGTCGCGGGAGTCCCTTCGACGAGGGCCACGTCCGTGGATGTCCCGCCCATGTCGAAGGAAATGATGCGCGGGAATCCG
>JBGOTC010000163.1:0-7234 GCA_041476305.1 Terriglobia bacterium | reverse complement strand
GTCGCTTACGCGCGGCTCCGACGGCGGACGCATACGAATCAAGGCGCCCGGAGTTGCGGGGGCGTTGAGCGTATCCGGAAGCATTGCGGTGAACGGTTGCTGCCTCACAATTGTCGAGTCCAACTCTGAAATATTCGCGGCCGACCTTTCCCCGGAGACATTGCTGCGCACCACATTCGGCGCGATGAAACACGGGGCGCGTGTTAATTTGGAAAGGCCGCTGACTGCCGGCAAGGAACTCGGCGGGCATTTCGTGCAAGGTCACGTGGATGCCATCGGCAAAATCTCAGGAACGAGGCGCCAGGGTGAAAACCTCTGGCTCGAACTGCTTGTTCCCGCTGAAATCGGCGCATACATCGCGGAAAAGGGCTCGCTCACCGTTGACGGCATCAG
The DNA here is from genome assembly GCA_041476305.1 of Terriglobia bacterium. Lineage (GTDB taxonomy): Bacteria > Acidobacteriota > Terriglobia > Acidiferrales > UBA7541 > DASTCZ01. The sequence continues at coordinate 6,841 of JBGOTC010000163.1, read as the reverse complement.
CCTCACCGTAGCCGCATGGCGCGCCGGCGTCGCCGGCTTCGCAATTATTCCTTTCACCAGCGCAAACACAAATCTCGGCGGCCTTGTCGTTGGCGACGCGGTGAATTTGGAAGCCGACGTCATCGCAAAATATGTCGAGCGCCTGCTGGAAGCTCGCGGCGGATTGGCGAATCCCCCCCAGCGCAAATCGGGCCAAAGGTGAGGGACGCTAGCGATGTCGCGCGTCACCGGAATGCTCGAAACGGCTCTGCATGTGGATGACGTGGATCGCTCCGCGAACTTTTACGAGGACTTGTTCGGCTTCCGTCGCATGGTTTCCAATGAACGCGTTTGCGCGCTCGACGTCCCCGGCCCGCACGTCCTTCTGCTTTTCAAGCGCGGCGGGACCCTGGAGCCCCTCTGCATCGAGGGCGGAATTATTCCTCCCCACAACAGTGAGGGCCATCTGCATTTCGCATTTTCAATTGGAAGAGACGCGGTGGAATCGTGGGTCGCGCGGCTTGCGGAGCGAAAAATCCCGATTGAAAGCCGCGTGCGCTGGGACTTGGGAGGCGAAAGCCTTTATTTCCGCGACCCGGACATGCATCTGGTGGAGCTGGCCACCCCGGGAATCTGGCCGAATTTCTAGCCTGCCCGTCTGAACTCGCGTGCTTTCTGACGTGCTCCGCGCCAATACAGTATCAATCCGACGGCGATAGCCCCGCCCGTCCCGCCCACAAGCTTCATTTCAAATGCCCACTTGCTGACGGTGTCGCCGGGGGGAATGAATGAGAGTGCGATCCCCACGATTACGACAATCAAACCCAATCCCCCCGCGACGCTGACGCCGAATTTACCGCCGGGAATCAGAACTGCTTCCTTATTTTCCGCGCGATCCTTTCGCGAAGCCAACTTGATGGCCGCGGCATACATATAAATAAACGGGATGAAGTAGAGGATGATCGCCGCGTCCACAAGGATTTGATACGCATGGGACGCGGACTCGCTCAGTTGCGTCACCAGCAGAATCACGGCGGAAATTCCCGCCTGAACCAGAATTGATATGTAGGGCGTTTTCCAGCGCGGGTGAATCTTCCCGAACGCGGCGGGCATGTAGCGGTCAATCCCCACAACGAACGGCACGCGCGCGACGCCGGCCACCGTGGCGCCGACTCCGCCGGCGTTGCCGAGCGTGACCAGTGCTGCGGCAAGCACGCCAACCGCGGCAACGCGCAACGCCGTGGCGCCCAGCGAAATGGCCTGGAACACTCCAGTCCTTGTGTCCACCTGATCGGCGGGCACCATCGCGAGGACGGCGATCGTTCCAATAATGTAGATGGCGGCGATCAAAACCCCCGAGCCGAGGATGGCGCGCGGAAATGTGCGCCGCGGGTTGCGGATCTCCCCGCTCATCGCCGAGACCAGCTCAAGTCCCGTGAATGCAAACGCGATCTGCGACCAGAAATTCACCATCCCCAAATTCCAGTGCGGCAGCATTTCTGCCCAGGTGAAATGCGTCGCGGAGCCGTGCGAGACGTAGAAGAAAAATCCGACAACGCACAACATGAGCAGCGGCACATAAGTGGCCACTCCCCCGGCGTTCTGCAGCCACTTGCCGATGTTGAGGCCGATCAAGTTCAGCGAGACCGCGACCATGAGCAGCGCGAACGATCCGGCCAGCAGAAATGTCTTGTTCAGCGCCAGCGCCGCGGCGCCGCCCCCCACCAGGTAGGCGCCCATCGCCGTGCTCGCAAGCAACAGCCCGGGGAAATAGAAAAAAGTGAATACCCAGTAAGTCCAGCCGGCAATGAATCCGTGAAAATCCCCGAAGGCTTCTTTCGACCAGGCATACAACCCGCCTTCATGCGGGAACCGCGTGGAAAGCTCGGTGACCACCAGCGCCGTCGGCACGAAGAACAGCACGGCGGCGATGATCCACAAGCTGATGGAGGATTGGCCGTTGTGCGCGGCGGCGGCTATCCAGCGCGGCCCCAGCACGGCGGCAATATTGAAGAGCAGCACATCCCAAAAGCCCATGACGCGGTGGAGTTCGGGGACGGATCCGGGCGCGGTGGTGGAAGTGTTGCTCACGATTTCATCGGCGGTGAGTGCAATCTCCGGAGGGCGCGATCACACCGTCACGTCCAGCGCGGGAATCAGTTCATCCTGCTTCCGGAAATTGCGGAGGAATGGATCGGACGTGGCCTCAAAGTCCTTCCAGGGCCCGAAGAACGAGACGCGTCCGTCCTGCAGAAAAATAATTGTGTCAGCGAGTTTCTTCGCCAGATGAGTATCGTGCGTCACGACGACTGCCGTTTTGTGAAACTTTTCCTTCAATTTCAAAATGAGGTCTCCGGTATGCGTGGCCATCAACTGGTCAACCATCGTCGTGGGCTCATCATAAAGGATGGCTTCCGGGTCCTGCGCCAGAGCCCGCGCAATGGCCACATTGCGCTTGGTGCCCGTGCTCAATTCGGCCGGAGTTCGCTCCCGTTCATCCGACACGTCCAGCATCTCCGCCAGCTCCTCCACGCGGTCATCAATCTCCTCGGCCGTCATACCGTCCCGCGTCTCGAGCGGGAAGGCAATGTTTTCCGCCACGGTAAGCGAATCGAAGAGCGCGCCCGATTGAAAAACCATGGTCACGCGCCGCCGGATTTCAATCAGTTGATCCTCTTCCCACTCGGTGATGTCCTGCCCCGCGACAATCACGCGGCCCGCATCGGGCTTCAGGAATCCCATAATGTGTTTCAGGGTGACCGATTTTCCCACGCCGCTGCGGCCCATGATGACCGCCGTCTGCCCCCGCTCGATGGTGAAACTCACGTTGTCGAGCACGACGCGGTCGCCGAAGGCTTTTGTCACGTTGCGGAATTCAATGTATGGCTCGCCCAAGTTTCCGCCCCCCCCGGGTTGCCGCTCGTCCGGACTACCCATTCTCAGCGAGCCGCAGTCCGGAATCAAACATATTTCAATGCGCGTCCGGCTCTTCTTCGCCGGGCCCGCGGCCGGGACGCCGGATGCCCAATTCGCGGAGCTTTTCCTGCAGGCTTTGCCGGTGCAGGCCGATGGCCGCGGCGGTGCGCGAAACGTTCCATTTGTGCTGCACAAGCTGCCGCTTGATGTACTCAATTTCAAATTTGCGCTTGGCCTCGCGGAAGTCAGGGTCGGAAAGCGCCAGTTCCCCTCCCGCCATTCGGCCTGCGGGCGCCGCGCTTCCTGGACCACTGGCGATTTCCGCCGGTAGATCCCCGGGCGCAATTTCGTCGCCGTGCGCGAAAATTGCGGCCCGCTCAAGGGCATTCTTCAACTCCCGGACGTTGCCGGGCCAGTCACAGCGCAGAAGTATCTCCATCGCTTCCCTGCCCAGCCGAATGTCGCGCTTCAATTCGCCGCTGTGTAATTTCAAGAATGCGGCAGCCAGCAGCGGGATATCTTCCTTCCGCGCCCTGAGCGGAGGAACTTCGAGCGTAACAACTCGCAAACGGTAGTAAAGGTCTTCGCGGAAGTGGCCCGAGGCAATTTCAGCGGGCAGGTCTTGATGCGTGGCGCTAATCACGCGCACGTCCACGGGGATGGATTGCGTCCCTCCCAGCCGCTCAATCACGCGGTTCTCAAGCGCGCGCAACACCTTGGCCTGTGTGACCGCATTCATGTCTCCGATCTCGTCCAGAAAAATCGTGCCGCCACTCGCCAGCTCGAACTTCCCTTTTTTCTGCTGCGCCGCGCCGGTGAACGCGCCTTTTTCATAGCCGAATAGTTCGGACTCGATCAGGTTTTCCGGAAGCGCCGCGCAGTTCACCGCCACAAAGGGCCTCGAGGCTCGCGGCGATCGCGCGTGGATCTCCTGCGCCAGCAAATCCTTGCCTGTCCCGCTTTCCCCGAGGATGAGCACGGTCGCGTCGGTCTCCGCCACTCGCGCCGCCATTTCAAAAAGCCGCCGCATTTCCGGCGTTGAGCCAAGCATCGGCCCGAATTGCCCTTCGGTCACCAGACGTTCGCGCAGCCGCGCGTTCTCCTGCTCCAGCGTGGCAAGCCGCAAAAGGTTTCCTACGCGCTTGCGCAATTCCTCGACGTCGAATCCCTTCACGAGGTAGTCCACCGCGCCCAGCTTCAACGCTTCCACCGCCGTGCGCGCCGTGTCCAGCGCGGAGACAACAATCACCGGATGCTCCTGCCCCTGCTCGCGCATCCAGCGGAGGAGAGCCAGACCATCCTCATCATTCATCACAATATCCAGCAGCACGAGGTCCGGCCGCTCGCGCACCAGTGCCTCGCGCGCTTCCCCTACGCTCGCCGCTTCGGCGATGCGGTAGGTATGTTCGAGCGCGCGGCGCAACGCGTAACGAGCCGCCACTTCGTCATCCACAATCAGGATTGTTCGCGTCGCCATGATCGAAATCTCCTCAAGCAATCGGCAGGCGGACGCGGAATCGCGCGCCCCGCCCATTTGCGACCGGACTTTCACAGCTCACCGACCCCCCGACCTCCGCCGCGCGCCGCTCCACAATCGTCAGGCCCAGTCCTGTTCCACTCGGCTTGGTAGTGAAAAATGGTTTGAAGAGCCGCGCCAGGTTTTGCGCCGGGACGCCGGGGCCTTCATCAGTGACGTCAATATTGAGATGGCCGGCATCACGGGAAAGTCTGATCGTCACGGTGCTGCCCGCTGGCATGACTTCAATCGCATTAACGACCAGATTGGAAAGAATGTCTGCAAGAGATTCTTCGGATCCGCGCACTGCTATTTCGGCGAAATCATCCTGAAGGTCAAGCCGTCCTTTGCGGCGCTCCGCCTCGTGCCGCAACAGCGAAACGACCTGCTCGGCTACAGCACTAGCCTCCACTCGCTGCGGCGCGGCGCCCGGGCGCACCGCGGGTTTTGCATAACGCAGCAATTGAGTCAGCTTCGCAATCAATCGGTCCATCTCTCCCAACACCATCGCTAGGTCGCGGCGTGCGCCATCCGGCAATGCAGAGTTTTCAAGCTGCACTTGCAGCACGGTCTTCATGGAGCCCAGCGGGTTTTTCAAATTATGCGAAATGCTCGCGGCCATTTGGCCAACCAGCGCGAGCCGCTCGCGCTCATCGAGTTCGCGTTCCAGCGCCACCTTTTCTTCGATGACGCGGCATAGCTCAATCACCGCCGGCAATTGTTCGGCCAGAAAATCGAGGGCCGCGGATGTTTCGCCGGAAATCGCCGAGCCGATTGGCACGGCCACGAGCTCTCCAATCTCCGCGCCTGGCTTCCCGAGCTTCAACCGCACCGGCTGGCCCGCCCATGCGGGTCGCTCTTCAACTGGCAGACCCTCCTCGCGACCGCGTAGCTCTGAGTTGTTGGTATTTATCCGTACTTCCTCCAGTCCAAACTCATTGCGGATATGCTCTTCCGCAAAACTCAGCAAACGGCCAACCTCGCCGCGATGTGCCTCCTGCTGCAACTCGGAATTCAGCCGCTGTAACTTGTCCACCTGCTCCTGGAATCCCCTGCGGAGAATCCGGCTCGCCAGGCGCTGCAGCGGCTCAAAGAAAATCACCAAGGTGAATAAGAGAATTGCGGATGTCGCTTCGGGAGGAAGGACCGGCTCAAGCCATCCGCTGACCCTTCGCACCACTCCCAGATAGATCAGCGCTAGAAAAGAAATGGAAACCGAATAAACCAGATTCTTCTGCGTGCCTATCCCAAGGGCCTTGTAACGCACAATGGCATAAACAAGAAGTGCCGAAGGTATGATCCAAGCGAACGTCATAAGGAAATGCGCTAAGTACGTGTCCCAACCGTGTAAACCAGGATCCCAAAACACGTCTATTCCGTCTCGAATTAACAGATTCAGGACGAAAAGCTTGATCGTCAACAGGCCAATGGCAGCGAAATAAGCACCTAGGAAATTGTGAAATGCGCGTTCCTGTCTTGACGCGGAGTGCCTTGCATAGAAAATCTGGTGTGCCCCACAGACCACAATGGACAGAGCAAACCACACGCCATAGGGCACAGATGGGCCCGCGGAAGGGTCCAACGGAAATGCGAATGGATACCGTCCCGGGAAAATAGCAAACAAAACGGCTAGGTATCCTAGGAAAGGAAGATAAAATGCCACGCTGATGATTGATTGCCACCACCTGGAGGGAACTCGCGTTTGGGTCCATCCATATGCGAAGTGCGTGTGGACGAGCAATCCGGGCAGTAGTGCAAAAACTAGCCCAACAAGCCAGATAGTAAGACCTCTTGTTGGTACCGCTGAGCTGTTGCCGTAGTAGAGGTGTGAATTGATTTCGAGGAGCAGTCCGGCGTAGTACAAGAAAAGTGCGAGCGCAAGGAAGAACAATACTCGCTCAAAAGTCCTTCGCCGCCTATAGCCTACGATTAGGATCATCAGGAACAAGTTGATTAGCGTTCCCGCAGTTGCGCCGAAGATCCAGATGAAGGATTTCACGACCTTACCAGCCTCAAATTCGAGTCACTTATCCAAAGGCAAGGCAATAACCAAGTGCAATATTTTTCTGACACTCATAACTATAACTAGGTAATAGACTTAGCAAAATAGCGGACAGGTGAAGCCAAAGGTGAGTGTCGCTTACTCACTTGACATGCAGGGGCACTCCGACTATATTAGCACTCGCACCTGGGGAGTGCTAACGCCTTCCTCAGGTCCCCTTTCTTACGAGAAGGAAATTCCGAACGACGCTACGGAGGAAAAGCAACGATGGCAGTGAATATCACTCCCCTGCACGACCGAGTTCTGGTCAAGCGGATTGAAGAGAAGGAAACCGTGAAGGGCGGCATCATCATCCCCGACTCGGCAAAAGAAAAGCCCCAGGAAGGCGAAGTCATCGCCGTCGGCGCGGGCAAAATCGAGAAGGGCGC
>JBGOTC010000162.1:0-7298 GCA_041476305.1 Terriglobia bacterium | reverse complement strand
CTACTCCTCCAAACAATCCGCCGGGGTTTCCGCCATAAGCAAAGGTCAGTGCGCCGACAGGCCCGCCGCCAGGAACTCCGCCTTGAATACCACCGGGTGCGCCGCCGCCGATTCCACCCGGGACGCCGCCTTGGGCATAAGTCAACGCGCCGACAGGTCCACCGCCTCCACCGCCAGGGACTCCGCCTTGAATACCACCGGGTGCGCCGCCGCCGATTCCGCCCGGGACACCGCCGCGAATCCTGCCAGGGACGATGGTGGTATTTCCGCCCCCGCTACCTACGCCGGTTCCCGTTCCACTCCCACCGCCGGAGCCGGTTTGAGCCGCCGCCGGCATCGCCAGCGCGAGCGCGGCCACCGCGCCCAATCCGAATTTCATCGCCTTCTGCAGATAATTGCTCTTGTTGCTCGCCATTTCTCTTCCCTCTTTCGTTTTCTCTTTCTGCTTCCAAATCTGTTATGAGCCGCTGTTTGAATTCCTGGGCCGGATGGCCTTCTCGCGGTTGCGCACCGTGGAATCCATCACCCGCACCTTCAAAATCAACCCACGCGCCTCAATGCTCTTCTGCAGTTCATCGAGCTGCCCCGCCGTCACGCGTGACGGGCTGTGCGCGATTTCCAGGAGCACCGGTTCCAGTTCATCCAGCACGCTCGCCACGGAATTGTCTCCGGTGTGCTGAGCGGTCTGACGATAGATTCTGTTTTCGGATAGCAACTGTTCCGCGGTGGCCTGCACTTGAGAGATATCCACTTCTTTGTCGCGCGCGGTTTTTCCCTTTGTATCCGCTTCCGCGTTCGAGATTTCCAGGAGCACGGTCTGTGCGCGGTCCAGGTGATCTCCCACGGCCACCAGCAGGATCCTCTCGCGCACCTGTCCGGGGGTTCTTTCAGAAACAACCGGCGGCGCAACCGGTGGGACATTCGGCGTCAGCGAAATGCGTCCCACGAAAAACGCCGCGATCAGGAGCACAGCAACCGCTCCGAGGGGCGCCAGCCTTCGCGGCTCCGCCCAGGCATTCGCCAACCATTCCCGCCACGCGCTCACATCGAGCCACGATCTATTCGGCCGATCCAGCCTCGGCGAAAGTTTCCACCAAAGCCGTGCCTCGTAGCCCGGTCCCGGTTCCGGCACGGGAGCCGCATCCACAATCGCCAGCACACCCAAAAGCTTCGCGTATGCGGCCGCGCACTCCGCGCATTCGTGGAGATGCTGCTCCACCGCGCCCGAGTCCGCTGCGTCGCCGTAGCGGTAATCCACCAACTGTTCCTGATTCAGATGCTTCGTCAAATCGCTCATCTCGGTTCGCTCACCCTTTGTTTGCCGAACAATGTCCGTCATCCTTTACTCAACATCGGTTCCAGGTGCGTCCGCATTTTCTGCACCGCGCGGAACACGCTGTTTTTCGTCGCCCCCGCGCCCAGCCCCAGCACCCGGCCAATCTCTTCGATGGACTGCCCCTCGAAGTGCCGCAGCACAAATGCTGTGCGCTCTACGGGACTCAAGTCCGCCATCGCAATCGTCACTCGCTTTCGCAATTCTCCGCTCAGCATCAGCCGGTCGGGTCCCGGGTCCGGGCTCACCGCCGTCTCCAGCGGATCGCTCGCTTCCTCGCCATCGCCCGTGGGCTGCTGCCGGTGGCTCGACTGCTGCTTCCGCTTGCGCATCAAGTCCAGCGCGCAATTCACTCCGATGCGGTAGAGCCAGGTCCCAAAATTTGCGCGGGATTCAAAGCGGTCCAGCCTCTTGTAAGCCCGGAGGAACGCTTCCTGCACCACTTCTTCCGCGTCGTGTTCGTTTCCGGTCATGCGATAGGCGAGGCGAAGAAGGCTCCGGCTGTGACGCTCAACCAGCACGCGAAATGCGTCCTGATCGCCGCCCTGGGCCTGTGCGACCTGGGCTTCATCTCCTCCATCCATCCGTATCATTAGACCGGGGTACCCCCCTCGCGGTTAGGTGCCATTTGTCTCATGAATAATGACGCCGCGGGGGCCAAGATGTGTGCCGCAATGCGCACAAATTGCCCCTAAATCAGGTATCATTGTGTAGGGAATCCCCCCACAGTAAACTTGCCGTTCCGGCTGGATGCTTTGAATTCAGCCCCGGGCGAAGGAGCGCGCGTTGATCCCTCGTTACACGCGTGAAGAAATGGGCCGTGTCTGGAGCGATGAAAACCGCTTCCAGAAATGGCTCGACGTTGAACTGGCCGCCACGGAGACCCTTGCCGAAACCGGGCAAGTCCCGAAAGACTCGGCAAAGCTCATCCGCGAACGCGCCAAAATAAACGTCGCGCGCATCGCCGAAATCGAAGCCAAAGTCCGCCACGACGTCATCGCCTTCACCATGACCGTCGGCGAATCCATTGCCGACCCCAATGCGGCGCGCTGGCTGCATCACGGCCTCACTTCCAACGACGTGGTGGACACCGCGCAGGCTCTGCTCATCCGCGAAGCCTCAAAATTAATTGAAGCCGGGCTCGCGCGCTTTGGCGAAGTCCTTGCCAAACGCGCGCGCGAATTTCAGCACACGCCGCAAATCGGCCGCACCCACGGCATTCATGCCGAGCCCATCACGTTCGGGTTGAAGATCGCCAACTGGTACGCCGAAAACCGCCGCAATCAGGAGCGCTTCCGCGCCGCCGCGCAGCAAATGGCCGTCGGAAAAATCTCCGGCGCGGTCGGCAACGCCGCGCATCTCGGCGCGCACATCGAGGAAAAAATCTGCAAGCGCCTGGGGCTCGCGACCGACGCCATCACCACGCAGGTCATCCAGCGCGACCGCCACGCCCAGTTCGTCGCCACGCTCGCCATCGTCGCCTCGACGCTCGAGAAAATCGCGCTCGAAATCCGCCACCTGCAGCGCACCGAAGTCCGCGAAGCCGAAGAGCCCTTCGGCGGCGAGCAGCGCGGCAGCTCCGCCATGCCGCACAAACGCAATCCCGTGAATTGTGAGCAGGTCGGCGGCCTCGCGCGCGTGGTGCGCGCCAACAGCCTCGCCGCCCTGGAGAACGTCGCGCTGTGGCACGAGCGCGACATCTCGCACAGCTCGGTCGAGCGCATCATCCTGCCCGACTCCACCATCCTGGTGGATTACATGCTCGCGCGCATGACCGACATCGTCTCCGGCATGCGCGTTTTTCCCGAGCGCATGCTCCACAACCTGGAATCAACGGGCGGCCTGATTTTTTCCGGGCAGTTGTTGCTCGACCTGGTGGAGGCGGGCGCCCCGCGCGATGAGGCTTATAAGTGGGTGCAGGAACTCGCCATGGCCGCCTGGGAAGGCGGCGCGACTTTCAAACAGCGCGTCGCTACGGACGCGCGCGTCACAAAACATTTGAATCCCGCGGGCATCGCGCGCGCTTTCGATCTCCAGCGCCAGCTTCACGCCGTGGACGCCATCTTCGCCCGCGTCTTCGTTTAACCGCTACGCCCGCTGCACGTACCGCGCTTCCGACGTATCCACTTTCACTTTGTCGCCGTTATTAATGAACGGCGGCACGTTGATCGTCAATCCCGTTTCCAGTTTCGCCGGCTTCATCACCGCGCTCGCCGTGGCCTTCTGCACCGTGGGCTCGGTCTCCACCACCGTCAGGTCCACCGTGTCCGGCAGAGCCACGCCCATGGGTTTGTTTTCATAAAACTCGATGTGAACATTCATGTCCGGCTTCAGGTAGTACGCCGCATCCCCCAGAATCTCCGGCGTCAGCGTAATCTGCTCGTAGTTCTCCGTGTTCATGAAGTGGAAGCCGCCCGCGTCCGAGTACATGAACTGGTACTCAATCTCATCCACGATGGCGCGCTCCAGAAATTCCTCCGCGCGGAAGCGGTAGTCAATGATGCTTCCCGTCTTCAGGTTGCGCATCCTTGTGGCCATTGCGGCGCGCTTGTTTCCCGGCGTGCGGTGGTCCACGCTGAACACCGTGTAGAGCTGCCCTTCGTGAACGATGATCATTCCGGGGCGCAGTTGTGTTGCCTTGATCATTCATGCTCCTGATTCATTTGGGGTCAAACCGCAGGCGATCCGCAGCCGGCTGTTCGGGTGGCGTCGCGGAACCGCAGGACTTGTCCGCCCGCCGTGATTCTCCATTATAGCGGCGCAACGAAAGGGCGGTCAAACGCGCGCCGTTAATCCTCGATTTTCCCAACAAATGATTACCGCGGCCGCGCCGCCTTTTCCTTCGGCAGAGCCGCCGCCGGCGCTTCCGGCATGCGCTCTCTTCCCGATGTCCGCGGAGCCGCCATCGCCTTTTCAATCTCCTCCGCGGTCCGCGGCAGGCGCGCCGTCAGCAATTTGTATCCCGTCGCGGTCACCAGCACATCATCCTCAATCCTCACGCCGAGTTTTTCTTCCGGGATGTAAATCCCCGGCTCAATGGTAATCACCATTCCCGGCGCCAGAGGCCGCGCTGGGTCCCCCGCGTCGTGCACGTCGAGCCCGATGTGGTGCCCCAGCCCGTGGATGAAATATTTTCCGAGCGGCTGGCCGTGCAAGTCCTTGCCATGCGTGTTGATGTAATCGTAGGCAATCCTGTAGAGCGTCTCCGCGCCGCGCGTCAGCACCATCCCCGGCTTCACTGCCGCCAGCGCCGCCTGCTGCGCGCCGTAAACGATGTCGTAAATCTCCCGCTGCCGCGCTGTGAATTTTCCGTTGGCGGGAAGCGTGCGCGTGATGTCCGCGGCGTAACCGGAATATTGCCCGCCGACGTCCAGCACCACCACGTCGCCGTCTTGAATCCGCGCGCCGATGGTGTCGTAGTGCAGCACCGTGGAATTGAAGCCCGTTCCGACAATGGGAGCGTAGGCTTCCGTCTCGCAGCCCCCCGCGAAATGGATCTCCTCCATCCGCGCGGCCACCTGGTATTCGTAAAGCCCCGGCGCCATCATCTTCATCGCCGCAAGCTGCGCGTCAACCGAGATCTCAATCGCGCGGGTGAGCAGTTCAATCTCTCCCGCGGACTTGATCTGCCGCATCGCGCCAACCTTTGGCCCGATGTCCGCGAGCTTTACGTCCTTCACCTTTTCCGTGAGCCAGGTCTGCCAGTTCTTCAGGTGCGGATAGCCCGCGTCGTTTTGTCCCGGCAGCAGTGTATAAAAAGTGGGGAAAGTCTTCGCCAGGATGGAAAGATCCGCGGAAAGCGCCTCAAAGCTGCGCACTGCGTCGAATCCGGTTTTTTCGCGCGCGTCGGCGTCGTCCCAGCTCATGTGGATTCCGCCCCAGCGCTCCGTGGCGCGGTTGTGCGGCGGCAGGTAAAGAGTTTCCTTCGCTTCGGCCGCGCCCGCGGAATCCGGCAAGAGCACCAGCGCCGCGCCCTCTTCGTTGTGTCCCGTGAGGTAGTAAAAATTGTTCTCCTGATTGAAGACGTAGGCCGGGTTCGCGTTCTCGCGCCCCGTAAATCCGAAAATCACAATGGGAGCGTCGGCTCCGGCGCGCAACGCCGCGCGGCGCCGCGCATATTCGCTGTTCGGCTCGCGCGTACGCACCTGCGCGCCTGCCTGCGGCGCAAGCCCCACCGCCGCGGCCAGTGCCGCGACCGCCAACAATGCCTTAGCCCACGTTCTGAAATGGCCCTTCATCTCTTCCCTCCCTCGAGTGTTCGAGTGAATCCGAAACTATACCGCACCGCTCTTCTTTCGCGCGAATATGTACGCTCGCTGGCTTGGGTACTCCACGTCCGGGTAAGGCTCGCGCTCGATCACTTCCTCAATCTCGAAACCGGTGGACGCGAGCGCGCGCTTAACATCCTCCACGGGAAAAAAGATAAAGTCGAGCGATAATCGCACGCCCCAAAGCTCGTCGCGGTGCACCGCCTCGTTCCCCACGTGAAATGCCACGAGCAAAAGGCCATCCGGCTGCAGGACGCGGTGCATCTCCGAAAACACCCGGCGCAAATCCGCCGGCGCTGTGTGCACAATCGCGTAAAACGCCGCGATGCCCGCGAGCGAAACATCCGCCAAATCCAGTTTCAGCATGTCGCCGCGGCGGAATGTGATGTCCGCATTCAACCGTCGGGCCTCGCGGAGCATGCCCTCGGAAACGTCCAGCCCGAATACCTGCGCGCCGGCGTCTCGCAGATACCGCGCGATCTGTCCCGGCCCGCAACCGAGATCGCAGACCTCCCCGCGGCCCTTCACTTCCTTCGCGAAGCGGTCCAGTAACTGGCGGTCGAGGGGCTTGTGAGCGAGTTCGTCGAACAGGTTCTTCGCGTATTCCTTCGCCACCAGGTCGTAGTTCGATTGCACCCCAGCGGTGTGACCCTTTTTCACCCCTCCGTCCAATGTCTTGTCCTCGTGAGTGATTCTACTCCTGCGCCTGACGTTATCTGAGTGCTGCGGGGCCGCAGCGATGCTCCTTTACGGGACGCAGGGCTGCAGCGATTCGCACCCTGACGTCCCACGCCCGCAGTGGCGGGCGAAAATCCCCCGTCGGCCTGCGCATTCCATATGAGCGGAAACGGCCCCCCCATCTTTTCGCAAGAGTATGAGCTGTAAGAGTTTGCGGGCGCGAAAATGCGTAAGAGTATGAGCCGTATGGATTTATGAAGTTGCGGCCCTCCCGATAGAAACCATCGGGGCGCAGAAGGCGCGCCCCCCTCCCCCCCTGCTTTTTTGTAACTGCGCATTCTAAAGGAGTTACGGGCACACGTTTCGTAACTGCGCATTCTACAGGACTTAAAAGTGTTTGTTTTCATACTGATCCACGATTCATGTAACTGTTGATTCTAAACGACTTGAGTGTTTGTTTAATGGTTAACAGTGGTATTGATTCTGAACGAGTTATGGGACGGGCTGCAGTTCCCCAGGATAGGGGGAGTGGCGAGTGACTAGTGGCAAGTGGCTTGTAAAACAGCATATTCCTTGGTGATTCGAATGAATTGCAGGGTTCGGGGAGGGAGTTTCGAGAGGAGTATTCGAAACGCTTCTCGAAGTCTGCAAACAATATTACCATAGAGTTATAGAGGTGTCAATGGGAAATGTGAGCGCCAAGGGGTTTCGGACATGCCTTAGTGAGTATAATCAGGCTCTATGGAGAGCAAGGGTCTACTTACCTGGCTTGAAAAGGTGAAGAAGCGTCCAATAGTAGTCATTGCGGTCGGAATGCTCCTCCCGCTGTTCATACAGAGGTTTACGGACAGCGCGGTGATTGCAAACATTTTCATTTTGATCGCGTGGGCGCTACTTACAGGCGAAATCTATCGCATGCTTCCGAAGTGGAAGGATTCACAGATTGATGTTCGGCGCCAGTCATTGACGGCGTTGTCTTCTCTGCTTTTGGCTGCAATACTCTTTGCCGCACTGTGGCG
>JBGOTC010000161.1:0-7354 GCA_041476305.1 Terriglobia bacterium | reverse complement strand
CGAAGAGTTTCAACGCCGTTTCCGCCACTTCCATGGGAACTTCCGCCGCCACCCGCAACGCCTGGTCAATGGCCGCCGTCCGCCGCGCGTCGTCTTGAGGCGTTTCCTTCGGCAGCTTGTACGCGGTCATCACCGCCTCGTAGGAGGCGGCGTCGCGGTCCATCGCTCCCGCCAGCGCCCGCGCATTCGAACTCAACTCCGCAACTGCCGCGCTCAACTGCTCCCCGTGTTGTGCGTGAGACTTCTTCTTCCGGGCCAAGCCCGCCACCATTTGCCCCAGGGACGCCGCCAGAGCGCCCGCCAGGGCCGCTACGGAGCCGCCTCCGGGCGTCGGTGTTGCGGCAGACACCACATCCAGCAGGGGCGTAGCCAGCGCCGCCAGTTTGCCCTCGCCCGCGCTTGTGAGCGGCTCTCCCGCCAGCGCAGCCGCAAGCCTGTTCTCCAGCACGATCTCCGGCTTGAAGTTTTCGAATTGCAGGAAGAAATCCGCGGCCATTTCCAGGGCCTTCTTCGGCACCAGACCCACAATTTCGCTGCCCACGATGCGGCAGCCATGCCGCTCCGCTTCGCGGCGCACCATTTCAAACACTCGGTGCATGGGAGACTGCTCAAAATCCGTCAGGTTGATCGAAACCTGCGCCAGGTTCCGCGACTTCAAATCGACTCCCATGGATTTCACGTAGCGCAGCCCGCCGCTCGAAAACCGAATGGCCTTCGCGATGCGATTTGCGACCGTCAAATCCGAAGTGTCCAGGTTGATGTTGTAGGCGATCAGGAACTTGCGCGCGCCCACCACTGTCGCCCCGGCTGTCGGATGCAGCTTCCGCTCCCCGACGTCTGGAGCGCGGTCAGGATTGGTCTGCACTTCGTCGCGCAGCCCTTCAAACTGCCCTTTGCGGATGTTTTCGAGATTCGTCCGGTCAGGCCGCTCGGCGGCGGCTTCGTAGAAATAGACCGGGATGTGATAGCGCTGCCAAATCTCCCGCCCCACACGCTTCGCCAGCGCGACGCAATCCTCCAGCTCCACGCCTTCCACCGGGACGAACGGCACTACGTCCGTCGCTCCCATGCGCGGGTGCGCGCCGGAGTGTTTCGTCAGGTCAATCAACTCCAGCGCCTTGCCCACACCGAGGAGCGCGGCTTCGGCCACGGCTTCAGGCTCGCCGGCCAGCGTGACCACGGAGCGGTTGTGATCGGAATCGGATTCGCGGTCGAGGATGGCCACACCGGGAACGGAGCGCATCGCAGCGAGAATCGCCTCTATCTTAGAGACGTCACGCCCCTCGGAAAAGTTCGGTACGCATTCAATGATTCGCCGCATGTCCTGTGAGGCCAGCCGGGAAGAGGATTTAGTTCAAGCCCAGACCTTTGCGGGCATGGATGGCCTTGCCGCGCTTCATTGTTAGCACACAAAGGTTCACACCGAAATAGTACGGAATTTCGCGGTAGTCGGCCACATCGAACACCGCCAGGTCAGCGTACTTGCCAACCTCAAGCGACCCGATACGCTCCGCCCGGCGCAACGAATACGCCGGGTTAATGGTCGCCGCCGCGATGGCCTCGGCCGGCGACATGCCAAGCTTCGCGCAGGCGAGCGACAGGATCATGGACATGTTGAGCGTGGGGCTGGTGCCGGGATTGTAGTCGGATGCCACAGCGACGATGGCGCCCGCCTCAATCAATTGCCTCGCCGGCGCGTGCCGGTGCGCCCCCAGGTGGAATCCGCAACCCGGCAGCAATGTCGCTACGGTGCTCGATTTCGCGAGGGTCTGAATGTCACCGGCGTTGATGTACTCCAGGTGGTCCGCGCTTGCGGCGTGCAGTTCCACGGCGAGGCGCGCGCCGCCCTTGCGCGAAAACTGCTCGGCGTGGACGCGCGGCACAAGACCGCACACGCGCCCTGCGGTAAGTACCGCGCGCGCCTGCGCCACGGTAAAGGCTCCACGGTCACAGTAAACATCGCAGAACTCCGCAAGGTGTTCCTTCGCCACAAGGGGGATTAGCTTCTTCGAAAGAAACTCAACATATTCATCGGCTCCCCTCTTACGTTTGCGGTACTCGGGAGGTACCACGTGTGCGCCCAAGAATGTGGAAGCAATCTCGACGGGCTGTCCAGAGGCGAGCACGCGATGCAGCCGCAGGATTTTCAATTCCGAGGCGGCGTCAAGCCCGTAGCCGCTTTTCGCTTCAATCGTTGTCGTTCCGTGCTGCGCAAACCTCTCCAGCGCGGTCAATGCGCGGGCCGCAAGTTGGGCGGGATTCGCCGTGCGGAGGTCGCGCACCGAAGAAAGGATTCCGCCGCCCCCGCGCGCAATCTCTTCGTAACTCGATCCGGCGATGCGCCGCTCATGTTCGCCGGCGCGCGCGGACGGAAAGACCAGATGTGTGTGTGAATCCACGAAGCCGGGGAGCACCACGCGCCCGCCGAGGTCCAGTTTCTTTGCGCGGCGCGCCAGCGGGTGGCGCATCACATCGCGACGGCGGCCTACGGCTATGATCTTTCCATCGCTGACCAGCAGCGCGCCATCGGGCACGAGGCCGATCTGCGAAAGGTTCCGGCCGCGCCGTGGCCAGGGCCCGCGCAACGTCAGTAGCTCGGCACATCCGGTGATGAGAAGGGGTTTGCTCAAGACGCTCCCATTATCCCTCAGCCGGGAAGGGAGAGGAAAAGACAATTACCTTTTTGCTGCGAAGGGTGTGTGGAAAGACAAACGTGTATCGCGCTATCCGAATTGCTAGCCGCGTCAGGCCGATGCGGCCTGGCCTTTGAAGATAGGGGCCAACACTTGAGCTGCGAAAGTCTCAAAAGTAGTCGGCGTCGTGTTCTTCGCGCTTCGCGGCTCCAGTGGCACCATGACGCCATCGTTGATGGCCTTGCACATCTCGATGATCTTGTCGGCCACATTCGTGGACATTCCTGATTGCATCATCGCCGGCTTGGCCATCATCACAGGAGCCTGCGTGTAAGTGAGCCCGAGCTTGCCAATGGCTGCGCCGAAAATCCGCGCGGCCTCATCCATTTTCAGATCGCGTTGTCCCAGCAACTCTTGCGTTTGATGGCCGGTGAAATTCTTCGCTCGTAACAATTGCGCCGCGCGAGCCCCAACGTCTGCTGCGGCGATCATGGGGAACGGTAAATCCCCCTTGAGCAGTCCAGCGAAAAAACCCATGGAGCGGTAGGCCATTACCGCCGAAATAATATTCTCGAAGAAGTACGTCGGCCGCAGGTGCAGGATGTTCAGCCCCGGAATGCGGTTGAGCCGCTGCTCCACGTGATGTAGTTCGCTGACCGGCCCCGCGCCTTCGGCGAGCTGCGCCCCGACGCTGCTCAGGTTGATGACATGAGTCACCTTGGCGCGTTCCAGCGCTGTGGCATACGATTCGGCGACCGCCGTTTCATAGGTGTGCATATCCGGCGCCTTCGCGTTAATCGGGACCAGCGCGTAAACGACGGAGGCGCCAGTGAAAGCGCGAGTCATCGCGTCGGCATCCTGCGCCTCGCCCACGAACGCCTCGGCGCCTTTGGCGACGAAAGGTTGTAGCTTATCGGCGCTGCGCCCAATGACGCGGATTTTCTCGCCCGCCGCCAGCAGCACTTCCGCCGTAGGCTTCCCAGTATTCCCAGTGGCTCCGGTTATTACGATCATGGTGCCTCCCTCGTGTGCGTGTTCAAGTAATCTCAGTAGTGTAGATGCGCGGGCGTGGTGCTTGGCTACATCTTGGGAGCTAATCCTCGGTCATTCAATGATTCCGTATTTCGGTCTCGATGTATCCCCAAGAAAGCCGCCTTCCGCTGTGTTCTTGATTAATTCGCGCATTCGACGTTCGTCCTTGGGTGGCCAATACCTGTGCAATGTCTTCCATGCTTCTTGGTTTTTCCCCCCGTACAAATACGCAAGGACGATGCTGAGGATATTCTCCTCGGTTTCCAGGTATGCCTCAGATTCCTCCATATTTAAGGGTTTGAGCAACTCATCTGTCACAGGACCCTTCTCGCGAAAGAGTCGGAGATCATTCTCGCTCAGCTTTGACTTTGAATTGCGGATCTCTGCGGCGTATCGCGGCCAATACTCTTCATTGACGCGTTTCAACTCGTGCCCTTCGAGCCGCAGATACACCGAAGGGAAGGGAGTAAAAGCATGAGATTGGTCATCGAAGTAGTCAAAGGCACCATCCAGGGTGTGAATCAAGACTCTCCCGTCGCCCGAAGATTTGGTGAATGTCGCATCGCGCAGGTTGTAGATCTTTCGGACGAGGCCGGGGGGATCGCCCAGAGAAACAATCCAATAAGTCCAGCAGCAATGCGCGCCGCCGTCATAGTCCTCAAAGACTGCATCCGGCTGGCCATCGCCATTTACGTCTTGTCCCGTGACGTTAAGGATTCGCATCTGGTGACTACTTCGGACAAAAACTTTCTTACCCTCGTGGTCTCTCACAATTGCCCGGCAGCCGGGGTCGTAGTAGCCATTCTGTTTCAATGGCGTGACTTGCACTAGGAATCCGTTGATTCGTAACGAAGCGTGACCTTCATCTTGCCAGCACCATTTTTGAGCAAGCGCGGGGAACGGGCACAGGCACCAAACAGTCAGTAGAATCGAGATAGGCCGCACAAAGAGACGAAATAGCTTTGACTGAAACATCTTTACGCTCATGCCATTGGAATCTTCACGTTGTGCTTCTTTGCAAATTCGATGGCTTCGGGGTAGCCCGCGTCGGCGTGGCGCGCAACACCAATCCCGGGATCATTTGTCAACACGCGTTCAATGCGCGCGGCCATTTCCTTTGTCCCGTCGGCCACGGTCACCTGCCCGGCATGCTGTGAATAGCCGATGCCGACTCCGCCGCCGTTATGGATGGAAACCCATGACGCGCCGCTCGCCGTATTGAGCAGCGCATTGAGCAAAGCCCAATCGGCTACAGCGTCCGAGCCGTCGCGCATCTTTTCTGTTTCGCGGTAGGGCGAAGCCACCGAGCCGCAATCGAGGTGGTCGCGGCCAATCACGATGGGCGCTTTCAGTTCGCCCTTCGCGACCAGGTCATTCAGCGCCAATCCGAATTTGTCGCGTTCGCCATAACCAAGCCAGCAAATGCGCGCGGGGAGCCCCTGGAACTTCACTCGCTTCTGGGCCAGTCGAATCCAGCGGGTCAGAACTTCGTCGTGCGGAAACATTTCCAGCACCAGCTCGTCGGTGCGATGGATGTCCGACGGCTCGCCGGAAAGCGCGGCCCAGCGGAACGGCCCGCGGCCTTCGCAGAACAGGGGACGGATGTAGGCCGGCACAAATCCTGGGAAACTGTAGGCGTCTTTCACTCCGCGCTCGAATGCGAAGGTGCGGATGTTGTTCCCGTAGTCGAAAGTGACCGCGCCAAGTTTCTGCAAATCGAGCATGCCTCGAACATGCGCGGCGATGGAATCCATCGCCCGGTCGCGATAGCTCTCAGGATTCTCTTTGCGGAGTTCGTCGGCCTGCTCGATCGTCAGGCCCTGAGGAATGTAGCCGCCCACCGGATCGTGCGCCGAGGTCTGGTCGGTCAGCAGGTCCGGCACAACTCCGCGGCGCGCGAGCTCCGGGATAATGTCCGCGCAATTTCCCACAAGCCCAACTGACGCGGCTTCGCGTTTACGCACGGCGTTCTTCAGGATGCGCAGCGCCTCGTCGAGGTCGTTGACCATCACATCGCAATAACCCGTGCGCAGGCGCCGCTTGATCCGTTCCGGATCCACTTCGATCCCCAGGTACGCGCCGCCATTCAGAGTCGCCGCCAGGGGCTGCGCGCCACCCATGCCGCCCATGCCGCCGCTCACCACCAGTTTTCCGGCAAGGTCTCCGCCAAAATGTTTTCGCGCTGCTGCGGCGAATGTTTCGTAGGTGCCCTGCAGGATTCCCTGCGTCCCGATGTAAATCCAGCTTCCCGCGGTCATCTGGCCGTACATCATCAGCCCAGCGCGGTCCAGCTCGTTGAAATGCTCCCAGTTGCTCCAGTGGCCGACGAGGTTCGCGTTCGCTATCAACACGCGCGGCGAATAGGGATGCGTGCGGAAAACGCCCACGGGTTTTCCGGATTGCACGATCAGCGTTTCATCGTTCTCCAAAGCGCGCAATGACTCCACAATCGCTTTGAAGCACTCCCAGTTCCGCGCTGCCTTGCCCGTGCCGCCGTAAACCACCAGGTTCTCCGGATGCTCGCCCACTTCCGGGTCGAGGTTGTTCATGAGCATGCGCAGAGCGGCTTCCTGCTGCCATCCTTTGCAGGAGAGTTGCGTGCCGCGCGGCGCGCGCATCGGTTGGTATCCTGTTGCGGTCGTTGTTGGCGTAATTGCCATAGCTTCCGTGTCCCGGACATCTTAGCGCAGGTGCAGCGCCGCGAATAGCGGAGGACTCTAATCTCACTCTCCACCGCATTCCGCTTTCGCCTCCTCCCTTGTAGGGGCGGGTCTCAGACCCGCCCGCCTCCAATGTGGATGGGGCCTTCCACTTCGCGCGGACTTTCGCTTGCGTATTATCTCTTCGGCGGTCGGAGCATTAGCTTCGGGATATCGGACACCTCTGATTTGGGGCCCTAGCCCCTGAAGAGATATCGCCCCCGCATTGCGCACCTGCCTCCCCTGGAGTAGAGTCGCGGTTAGGCGCTCTCAACTTTTGAACCCATGAGCTATCTGCCTCTCCCTCGCCGCTTCCTGGATGCCGTGGATACCTTCAACAATCCACGCATGCAGATCTTTCGAGGCGCGAGTTCCTGGGAGGCAGTCCCCGCGCATGAAGTTTTACGCCGCGTTGCTGGACTCTCCCGCGCCCTGCGCGAGCTGGGCATCAAACCGGGCGACCGCGTGGGACTTTTTTCCGCCAACCGCCCCGAATGGCACATCGCCGATTTCGCCATCCTCGGACTTGGCGCGGTGGACGTTCCCATTTACTTCCGCGAAGCCGCCGAGCGCATGGTTTACATCCTGAACCACAGCGGCGCGGTGGCCGTCTATGTAGCCGGCGGCGAACAGGCCGAAAAACTGATGGCCAACCGCCATCAGTTGAAAACGGTGCAACACATCATCGTCGCGGGCGCGGAAACCGACTACGGTTCCGATGCCCTGCGCTACGAAACGCTGATTTCCTCCGCCGGCGATTCCGAGATCACCATCTATCGAGGCCGCGCCGCGGAAGTCACCGCCGACTCCCTGGCGACTATCATCTACACTTCCGGAACCACGGGCGAGCCGAAGGGTGTGATGCTCACGCACACCAACCTTTCCTCCAACGCGACCGACTCCCTGTGTAACAGTGATTACAACTCCACCGATGTGGCGCTGGAGTTTCTTCCCCTCGCGCACGTATATGAGCGGACGCTCGCCTATGTT
>JBGOTC010000160.1:0-7358 GCA_041476305.1 Terriglobia bacterium | reverse complement strand
CCTTCGCAGGCCGCGGGCGTGAAAATCGGCGGGTCAGTGAGCGTGTATCCCTGGCTATCCATGAATTCTCGGGCGGCGCGAATAACTTCGGCGCGGATACGGAGGATCGCCGCTTGTCGCGGAGAGCGAAGCCACAAGTGGCGATGGTCGAGCAGGAAATCCACGCCATGTTCCTTGAGCTGGATGGGGTAGGGGTCGGATTCCGGGATGCGCTGCACGACCTCGGCTTTGGTGACGTCCATCTCGAAGCCGCCGGGCGCGCGCTTATCCGCACGAACTTTTCCGGTGACGATGACGCTCGACTCCTGCGTGAGGCCATTCATGGCCGCGAAGGCTTCGGGACTGTCCTTCTGCGAGACGACACCCTGCATGATCCCGGTGCCGTCGCGGAATTGTGGGAACAGAAGTTTGCCCGATTCGCGCTGGTTGTAGAGCCAGCCGCGCAGGGTAATCTCCTGGCCCACATGGGCGCCGGCATCGGCGATGGAAACGATGGGCATGTCTGGGACTCCCCTGCACCCCAAAAGGTAATCAGGAATTGTCGCGTGCTTTTTCCAGCGCGTCAAACGCGGCGCGGATGGCGTCGGGCGTAAGGGGTTTTGATGCCTGCTCGCGCAACTCGATCACAGCAGGCAGCTCGGCGGGCATCGCCTTCAAAAGCTTTTCCCACTCGATGGTGCCCGCAAAGGGCAGGAGGTGCTCATCCTTCTCACAATGGTTATCGTGCAGGTGCGTGGTGATGGCCAGGCCGCGCATAGTCTCCATTCCCTGCAGAGCGCCGGGCTCAATATGCGCGTGGCCGGAATCGAAACACAGCCGCAGGCCGGGGAGGCGCGTGTCCTCCAGAAAATGGCGCAGGTTTGCGGGCGTGGCAAGCTCACCGGGCGTGTTTTCGAGGGCAATCGTGACGCCGCGTTGGCGAGCGAAAAGGACCAGATGCTCCAGTGACGTAAAAGCCGCGTCCCAGCGGCGGGGATCGGACTCATCCCGCGAAGTACCTACGTGGAGCACGAGAACTTCAAACGGAGCTTTCTCGGCGACTTCCAAAGCGCGCTTGACCTCGTCCACGGAATCCAGACGCCGGCCGCGCTCCAGCTCGGAAATGGAAACCGGCGCGCCGCTCTCGCGTCCGGGGCTGGACTCGCGCGAAGTGGGCGCGTGCAGCGAGTGCAATTTCAAGGCATGCCCGGTGAACCAATCGCCCAATTCGCGAACGCTCTCCGGGGAGCGATAGTTGAAATGATACGCGGCGCAAAAAACTTCCACGCCCTCCGCGCCCGCGCGCGCGGCATCATCCAACATAGCGGACGTGAGTTTCTGCTGGACCCAGTGATAGGTGCTCAGGATTCGCCGCAGGGGCACTGTTGCCATGGCGCGTCAGTAGCCCAGCGCGGCGCCCTGCCGGCGCGGATCGCCCGCGCCCAGGCGCTCGCCGGTCCGCGGATCGATGCCGATGGCGTTCACTTCGCCGATGTGACCCTTGCGCGTGACTTTATGGCCCAGGGCTTCAAGCTGTTGCATGACGCTTGCGGGGAATTCAACTTCAACAAGAATGTTATCCGGCATCCACTGGTGGTGAAAACGCGGCGCGCTGACGGCCAGCATGGCTCCGGTGGAATTCCACGGCCCGAAGCGCATCCAGTTGATCACCGTCAGCGTGGTGGCGCTGATGATTTGCGGGCCGCCGGGAGATCCGGTGACAAAGCTCAGCTTGCCGTCGCGCAAGAGGATTGTGGGCACCATGGAGCTCAGCGGGCGCTTGCCCGGGGCAATTGCATTCGCCTCGCCCTGCACAAGCTTGAACATGTTGGGCTGGCCGGGCTGCGCCGTGAAGTCGTCCATTTCGTCGTTCAGCAGGAACCCGCCGGGAGCGGTGACGCCGGAGCCGTAACTGTCATTGATCGTGTAGGTGTTCGCGACGGCATTTCCGGCGGCGTCCACCACACTGAAATGCGTGGTGTGGCCTTCGTGCTGCGCCTCGCGCATGGCGAATGCTTCCGCTTCTTCGCGCGAAGCGGTGCCGTTTCCCGGCGAGCCCATCCGGCTCGCGGGAATTCCGCGTTCATCGAAGGGAGTGGGGTTCCCCGCGCCGATAGTCTCGCTCGTGGAGGCGTGCGCGGCATCAATGGTGTTGCGGCGCAGCGCGGCGTATTTCGGATCGGTCAAGCCCTTTACCGGAACGCGCACAAAATCGGAATCGCCCAGGAACGTGGCGCGGTCTGCGAACACCCGGCGCATGGCTTCCACCACCCAGTGAACCGAAGTGGCGTCCTGCCATCCTTTGAGCTGCACCGGCTCGAGAATATTGAGCGTCTCGATCATGGCGATGCCACCGGAGCTTGGCGGTGGGCTGGTGATGACTTGCCACCGCACGCCGTTCATTTCGTAAGTGGCGGTCAGCGGTTCGCGGAGCTTGGCGCGATACGCAGCGAGGTCCCGCATAGTGATGAGCCCGCCGGTGTGCGCCATCTCGTTGGCCAGTTTCATCGCGGTCCGCCCGCGATAAAACTCGTTTTCACCGTAGCGCGCGATTCGCCGCAGCGTTTCCGCCAACTCCGGCTGGCGGAGCATGTCGCCGGCTTGGAAGAGCTTGCCGTCATTCAAGAATATTTGGCGGCTGCGGTCGAAAAGTTCGAGGCGCTTGCGGGCATCGCGCAACGAGATAGCCAATTTTTCACTCACTGGGAAACCTGCCGCAAGGCGGATCGCCGGGGCCATCACGACAGAGAGTTTCAACGTCCCGTACGTTTTCAGCGCCAGCGCCAAACCCGCCACGGTGCCGGGCACGGCCACCGCGCGGTAGCCTTGCCGGGAACCTTGCGAGTCATAGGTGCCGTCGGGTTTGCGATAGAGTTCGCGGGTGGCGCGCTGCGGGGCCGCTTCGCGGTAGTCCACAAAGTTGGTGCGGCCGTCGGCCAGTCGGACCAGCATAAATCCGCCGCCGCCGATGTTTCCCGCGCGCGGCTCCACAACCGCCAGCGCGAACGCGACGGCCACGGCGGCGTCCACGGCGTTGCCGCCCTTCCTCAGGATTTCGATTCCGGCCTCGTCGGCGAGCGCATTATCGCTCACGACCATGGTCTTCGGCGCGCTCACCGCCTCGCGCGGCCAGACCTTCGCCGCGATGTCCGTTTCATTGTTCTCGATCGCGCCGCGCTGTCCCGCGCCCTGCTGGCCGGATTTTTGCGCGGCTGCCAGCGGGCGCTCGTGCGCTCCCGTCGCCAGGAGGAGAAACAGTGCGAGAGAAACTGCGGCGAGAATTGCGGTGTATTTGCGCGTCATTGTTGACTCACGATGATGAATTGAATCTATGCGAAACGCTGGGGAGAATCAAGATAAGTAAGTGTGTCCCTACGCGTCCAGTTGGTGGATTTCCTTAAGAAGTAACTTCGCCATCTTTGGCTCTCCAGGAGAATTGGGACCCTGAAGCGAGCAGTAACGGGAAAACAATTGAACCAATTTATT
Source organism: Terriglobia bacterium (assembly GCA_041476305.1). Classification (GTDB taxonomy): domain Bacteria; phylum Acidobacteriota; class Terriglobia; order Acidiferrales; family UBA7541; genus DASTCZ01. The sequence continues at coordinate 3,893 of JBGOTC010000160.1, read as the reverse complement.
GGGCTGACCGAACTCATTTCTCAGGGCAGAGATTTCAGCGGCAATTTCCTTCAGACGATTCGCCTCCGGCCAGTCGCAGTATTTCGCGCGCACGGATTCTTCGATTTGTTCAAACAGGCCATACCTACCTGCCGCGGACTCCTCTAGACACGCAATGAGGAGGGGACGGAAATCCATTTCAAGCTCAAGAAGGCGTCGTTCCTGTATGGATGGTCTTGATGAGGGTTTCCGGGCCATCGAATCACTCTATTGGGGCCAAGTCCAATGCTGTCCCCAAATGTCCCCTTCAAAGCAAGAAGGCTATCACCTCGCAGGACGAATTGGCGACTCGCCAGAATCCGCCGAAGCGTCTGAAACATCGCCAACCGTGAAATATGTGCAATCGGGATGGTGGAACACGAGCGCGCTCACGCTGGCCTCGGGATCCATCATCATTCCTTCCGTCAACTGCACGCCGATGTCATCTGGTCGCAGCAGTTTCCAGATTCCCACCTGGTCGTCAAGGTTCGGGCATGCCGGGTAGCCGAAGCTGTAGCGTTTCCCGCGGTAGCGCGAGCTGAAGCGCTGCTGCATGGTCATCTCCGGCGGATCGGGGAAGCCCCAGTCCTCGCGAATGCGCCGGTGCAGCCATTCAGCGCAGCCTTCCGCGGTTTCGATGGCCAGCGCCTGCAATCCATGAGAACGGAAATAATGGCCCGCGTGTTTGGCCTCCTCAGCGCGCTCGCGCACACCTTCTCCCGCGGTGACCACGAACAGCGCGATGTGATCCCGTGCGCCCGCTTGCGCAGGCAGAACGAAGTCGCTCAGGCAGAGCCCGCCGGGGATGCGCTGGCGCTCGAACCGGAAAGCGTGCACGGGTTTTGCGGCGGAGGGTGCGTAGAGCTCAATTGAATTTCCTGCGCGCTCGACCTCGAAGAACTGCCAGACCGCCCGGACCTTCATGAACTTCGCTGCCTCGGCCTTGACCTCCTCCATGTCGTGCAAGAGTTCCAGCGCGCGCGCGTCGCGGTCGGCCAGGGCTTTCTCAAAATTGCCGCGGAAGCCGAGATGGCGGCCATAGAGCATGATGGGATTGATATAGCTCCAGATTTCCGCGAGGTCCGGGACATCGCGCACCTTGCGGTCGAGATCGACGACCTTTGGAATGGGCAGATCAGTGCGAATCTTGGGTGAGCGCTCTTCACTGATGACCGACACCGTGACAGAGACAGGAGCAACCGCTGCGGCGGAGCCTTCTACGAATGTATGCTCCAGCATGACGGCATCGCGCTTCGTTGGGTCCGTCAACTGGTTCATCAAGTGCAGCCCGTTCATCGCGTCTCTCGCGTAGCAGACGGCCGTTGCGTAACTCGGCGCAATTTTCGTGCGCGTGAATTTCTCCGAGAGCGCCGCGCCGCCCACCAGGAGGGGAACGCGGATGCCCGCGTCGCGCAAGTCGGAAGCAGTGATGACCATTTGCTGCGCGCTCTTCACCAGCAGACCGCTTAGCCCGATGGCATCGGGGTTGTGCTTTTTCCATGCCAGGATCAAATCCTCCGGTGGCACCTTGATGCCCAGGTTGATGACGTCGAAGCCGTTGTTCTTCAGGATGATTTCGACCAGGTTCTTGCCAATGTCGTGGACGTCGCCCTTCACCGTGGCGAGCACGACCTTGCCGCGCTTCGCCGTGTCAGCCTTCTCCATGAACTGTTCCAGATGGCTGACGGCAGCTTTCATCGCTTCGGCGGATTGCAAGACTTCCGCCACGATCAACTCATTGTTGTTGAAGAGCCGCCCGACTTCGGCCATGCCAGTCATCAGCGGCCCGTTGATGATGTCGAGCGGCTTTGCGCCTGCCGCGCGTTTGCGGTCCTGGTCTTCGATCAGCCCGTCGCGCGTGCCTTCAATAATGTAATTCGCCAGACGCTCGTCAAGCGGTAGCTGCTCCTTGGATTTTTCCTTCTTCTTCACCGTGCGGAAATGTTCGGAGACCGCCGTGATGTGAAATTGGTTGATAGCGCGCTTCTGGTCGCGTGTTTGGGCGCGCCAGTCATCTGGGGCGCCTCGAAGCAATGCGGCGTCGCGATGCTCGGCGGCCACTTGCGCGGGCGGATGGTTGAACAGTAGGTTCTCGGCGAGCTTTCGTTCGTTTTCAGGGATGGAGGCGAAACGCTCGATGCGTTCGGCGTTGACGATGGCGAGGTCGAGCCCCGCTTTCGTGCAGTAATAGAGGAACACGGAGTTGACCACCTCGCGCGCGCCCGCCGGCAGACCAAAGCTGACGTTGCTGATCCCCAGCACGGTGCGCACATAGGGAATCTGCTGCTTGATGAGGCGGATGCCTTTCATGGTTTCCACGGCACCGCCGATGTAGTTCTCATCTCCGGTCGCGCAGGGGAAAACGAGCGGATCAAAGACAATGTCCTCCGCTGGGATTCCGTATTTTTCCGTCAACAGTTTGTGTGAGCGGTCGGCGACCGCAAGTTTTCTTTCGCGTGTGAAGGCCTGCGCTTGTTTGGGGTCTTCATCGATGCAGCCGACAATGACCGCCGCGCCGAAACTGTGCGCCAAGGGACATACGCGCTCGAACTTCGCCTCGCCGTCTTCCAGGTTGATGGAGTTGATGATGCTCTTGCCCTGGCAATAGGTGAGCGCCAGCTCGATAGCCTTCGGATCGGTGGTATCAATCATCAACGGCGCTTTAATTTTGCGGATAATCTTGTCGTAGAACGGCGGGATATCGCCCATTTCCTCGCGCTCGGTGGATTGCAGGCACACGTCCACGATCTGCGCGCCGCTGCGGACTTGCCGGCGCGCGATTTCGCTCGCCTCCTCCCACTTTTCTCCGGCGACCAGGTCCTTAAATAGTCGCGAACCGATGACGTTGGTTCGCTCGCCAACAATCAAAGGGCGCGCGGATTCTTCCGCCTCCACCGCTTCCACGCCGGAATAGAAAACGCGATGGTGCGGCGCGGGCGGGCGGCGCGGCGGCTTGCCCGCAGCCGCTTGCGCAATGGCCTTGATGTGATCGGGTGTGGTGCCGCAGCACCCACCAACGATGTTCAGCCATCCGTTGCCGATGAACCGTTCCAGTTGTGTCGCGAGAGTTGTAGGCGTTTCCACATACTTTCCATCCTCATTCGGCAATCCCGCGTTCGGATAGCACGAGATGGAGTGGCGCGAGAGCCCCGAGAGCGTGCGGATGTGGTCGGTCATAAACTCCGGGCCGGTGGCGCAGTTGAGTCCGATGGAGAGCAGATCAAGATGGTCGAGGGAAGCCCACAGTGCTTCAACCCCCTGCCCCGCGAGCATGGTGCCCATCGGCTCGATGGTCGCGGAAATCATCAGCGGGATGCGTTCGCCGCGTTCGCGCGCCAGTTGTTGTATGGCCAGCGCCCCGGCCTTGATGTTGCGCGTGTCCTGGCTGGTTTCGAGCAGCAGGATGTCCGCGCCGCCGTCGACCAGGCCGCGCGCCTGCTCGTAAAAGTTCTCGCGCATTTCGTTGAACGTGGCGCCGCCGGTCACCGTGAGCGCCTTGGTCGTGGGGCCCATGCTTCCCGCAACGAAGCGTGGTTTCCCTGGAGTTGAAAGGTCATCGCACGCGCGGCGCGCGAGCTGCGCTGCGGCGCAGCTGATCTCGTAGGATTTTTCGCCCAGCCCGTATTCCGCCAGGACAATGCGCGTGCTGCCGAATGTATTTGTTTCAATGATATCCGCGCCCGCTTCAAGATACTTCTTGTGAATGCCGGTGATGACGTCGGGCCGCGTCAACACAAGATTCTCGTTGCAGCCTTCCAGGTTGGGACCGCCGAAATCCGCCGCGGTGAGCGATGCCTGCTGCAGCATCGTGCCCATCGCGCCGTCGAGCACGAGGATGCGGTCCTGCAGCAATTCGTTCAGCAGACGCGATTGTT
>JBGOTC010000159.1:0-7404 GCA_041476305.1 Terriglobia bacterium | reverse complement strand
CAGCCGAACATGTCCGCGTATTGCTGAGGCAACTGGTTCAGGTGCATCGTCTCTGTTTTTGTGGGCGTCACGTGCAGCGCCTGCTCATAGGCAATAAACTTTTCCACGGACATCATCGGCATGGCGAACGGCCACAAGAGCATATCGAACAGAATGACGATCGTCGCGAGCGCGGGCTTCATCCACACGCGCCACGTCCCCGGTTTTCCGAGCCATGCGCCGATGGCCACCGACCCCGCTGCAAAGAGCGCCGGATACACCGGAGCGAGGTAGTAGGCCTTCCCCTTCAACACAACGAAAGTCACGAAGGCCGCGATCCACATCCAGCCCATGGCGCGAAAGTTCCTGCCGGCCTTCGCAAACAGGCACCAACAAATTCCTCCAAACCAAATGGGGAAGGACAACGGAGAGAGAAACAGAATGTTCGTCTTGAAATAATCCAGCGGCCCCAAGACGATGTTCTTGTGGCTGCGCGCAATGTTCTGCAAGAGCTCGAGAGTCGCCCAGTTGTGCCGGATCTCCCAAATGATATTTGGCAGGATGATCACAAGCGCAACCGCACCTCCCGCGTAAAGCCATGGACTGAGAAGCATCTTGCGTTGCGGTGACAGGAGTATCCCGGCCAACAATGCAAATCCGAAAAAAGCCATTTCGTGCTTTCCCTGCAGCGAAAGCCCCGCGGCAACTCCGAACCAAACCCACAATCTCGGGTTGTGTTCGGCCATGATGCGCACGGCGATGTACGAACACGCGGCCCATCCAGTCAGCATGACCATGTCTGTGTTGAGATAGGAGCCGAAATACATCGGAGCAGCGAGGATGGCGACGCTTGCCAGAAGGATGGCGTAGCGCCCGCCACCCATGAAGCGTGTAATCAGCCCCGTGAACATCACCTGAAGAGCGGCGAACACCATGGGCACAAATCGAATTGCAAAAAGCGAGTCACCGAGCACGTGTCTCGAGGCCCAGGCAATGAAGGGCACACCGGGTGGCTGGTCCACATAGCCCCAATCGAGATGGTTGCCGCACACGATGAAATAAAGCTCGTCGCGGAAAAACCCGTAGCCCTTGTAGAAGATCAAATGCAGGATGAACGTCAGAAGGGCAAGGCCGCCGATGAGCAGCAAGTCACGGCGGCGTTCCTGAGAAACCTGTGTCTGAGGATTCAATTTCGCTCCGGCCCCCATCTGTGGCGAAGTCCCCTTGAAAATCGCAAGAGAGTACCACGGTGGGGGAGTCAAACCACCGTGCTATAAGACCGGAAGGTGTCACTTCCGCAGCGCCTTTGCCAATACCAATTGATTTGACTTTGGGATAGGGACAAATTGACTTCACGTGCTGTTCGGCGGCACGCAATGCTTCATCGCGGCAGCGGAGCTAATTGACAGGAATTCAGGAGGAAACAGATGGTCAAAGTACTTCGGTTTGTCGGGTCCTTCATGATCGTTATGGGGCTTCTGCTGCTCTTGCAGCCGGTGGCGATTGCTCCTATCGCGGCGGGCCAGAAGGCCAATCAGGCTCAGCCTGTGGCGCCCATTCGGCCGATCGTCCCCACAGCGCAGTTGGCCACGACCTTCACCTGTCCCGCAAGCGCGGCCTATAAGTTGATTCAGGTGCCTGAAGAGTGGACAACGCCGGGCACCACGGTGAATTTCCTTTCCGCGGAAATCAATACCAAGTACCACGCGCCCTCGGATTCCCTGATGTGCAACTACAACATGGACGGGCTGGGACATTTCTCGTGGTTCATTTACAAGGATGTCCCCCATGGTTCATGCACCATCGGGGCCAACAAGAAGTCCTTTGCCTGCAAATAGTCACTGGCCCGGGAATCCTTCCGATCCGCCGATCCTTGACGAGCTTCCGTACCGCCCGTAGTATCCTCGCCCGGGGGTTTCTCCTTTGATCGGGTCGGAAATTTCGCACTATCGCGTAATCCGCGAAATCGGGCGTGGCGGCATGGGCGTGGTGTATGAAGCAGAGGACACCAAGCTCGGCCGGCGCGTGGCCTTGAAATTCCTTCCCCGCGAATTGGCGCAAAATCCCCAGGCCCTCGAACGATTCCAACTCGAAGCCCGCACCGCCTCCTCGCTTAACCACGAAAACATCTGTGTCATCTACGAGATTGACGAGCATGATGGCCAGCCTTTCATCGCCATGGAACTCCTGGAGGGTGAATCGCTCAGCGAGCGCTTGCACGCCCGGCCCTTTACGACAGATGCTTTGCTGGATCTCGCCATTCAGATCACCGAAGCCCTCGACGCAGCTCACCGAAAGGGAATTATTCACCGCGACATCAAGCCCGCCAATATTTTCATTACTTCACGGGGCCGCGCGAAAGTGCTGGATTTCGGATTGGCCAAGCTCGCTCGGGAACATCAGGAAGCCGCGGTCACCGTGGGCGCTACAGTTGACGCCGTGCCACGCCACCTTACAAGCCCCGGATCGGTCGCTGGCACCGTTGCCTACATGTCTCCCGAACAGGCGCGGGGCGAGGAACTAGACACGCGCTCCGACCTCTTCAGCTTCGGCACGGTGATGTATCAGATGGCCACAGGACATCAGGCCTTTGAAGGTCCCACCTCCGCGGTGATTTTCAACGCCATTCTCGAAAGGACTCCGCAGCCACCCACGGAACTGAATCCGAATTTGCCTGCGAAAGTAGATGAAATTATCTCGAAGGCGCTGGAGAGGGATCGCGACCTGCGCTATCAGAACGCCGCGGAAATGCGCGCCGACCTCAAGCGCCTGAAGCGGGATACAGGATCATCCGGGCGAAACACCTCGGTGGCCAGCTCCACGACGCGCGCGGCTTCCGGCGTGGTTTCCAAGCCTTCATCGTCCAGTGAAGTTTTCCTCGCGGAAGCGAAGCGCCATAAAGCCGTCCTGATCGGAGCCATTGCGGCCGTCATCCTGGTTGTAGGAGTCGGGTCCGTCTTTCTTTACCGCTGGCTCAGCGCGCCGCCGAGAATCCCGTTCCAAGAAGTTTCCATTGATTCCATCACAAACGAGGGCGAAGCTGTGGACGTCGCGCTTTCCCCCGACGGGCGCTATGTGGCCTTGAACCACCGTGAAGGCGATCTCCGGTCCATCTTTGTGAAGCAAGTCTCCAGTGGCAGTTCGATTCTGGTCGTTCCGCCCCTGAATCAGAGCACCTGCGTAATGTTTTTTTCACGGGACGGGGACTCGCTCTATTTCGCCCGAAATACGCAACTCGACCGCTGCGATCTTTATGTTGTTTCCTCATTGGGGGGCACCCCGCGCCTCGTCCTGGCAAACGTCGAGCAAGCTTCAATTTCCAATGATGGCACGCGGATCGCATTCCTCCGTCGTGACCTGGCCCGAAGAGTGACGCAGGTATTCACCGCAAGCGCGAACGGTTCCAATGAACACCTGCTGTATGAACGTGAATCCGCCTCTACCGGGCTGATTTCCGCTCCTCCCGCATGGTCATCTGACGGAAGTCGGTTGACTCTTGTGCGATTTGGAGAACTAGAAAAAGAAAACTTTTCAACCCTGATGACAATCACGTCGGACACGGGGCGCGTTCTGGAGGAAAGACCGCTGGCGCTTGGGGTGGCTGAGGTTCGCTGGATGCCGGATGATTCAGGGTTTGTCGTAATCGCAGGCGAAAAGCAATCCCTCGACCTCGAGCAGATTTGGTTTGTCCCGGTTCACACTGGCCCTCCACAACGAATCACTCGTGACCTTGCCTCCTACGCGGACTTGATGGTCTCCACCGATGGAAGAACCATTTCTGCTACACAGTCCGTGAGCGCTTCCACTCTGTACCTTGGTGCCTCGCTTTCCACCCCACTCAAACCCATTGATACCCAGAAAGACGACGCGTATACGTTTGTGTTTCTCCCAGCGAGCCGAATCATCACGGAAAGCTTCCGCCACAAACTGTTCACGATGAACCTGGATGGGTCTGCACGCTCTCCGCTACCCACTGACGCACTGGCGGGACAGCCGGTCCGGTGCGGCAAGGATCAGATTGCCTTCGTGCAGCTATCCACCACCGGCGTCAGCCTTTGGCGAATGGATCTGGATGGCGCAAATCGCGTCAAGATTACCGAGGAGGGCTGGACGCCGGCGTGTTCCCCTGACGGAAAGGAAATACTATTCAACAGGAGGTCAGCGCAGGGCATCTATTGGGTATCGACTGCCGGGGGCACTCCCCATCGACTGACGAGCCCTGGCGAGTCAGGTTCCTGGCCTGCGTATTCACGTGACGGGAAGAGCATCGCCTATATGAGTTCAACCCCGACACCAGGAAGCACGGGGGCGGGCGTCACGTCCATAGTCATCATGGACGCGGCGACGCACCAGCAGGTCCAGTCGCTTCCGCTGCCCGCTTCTTTGATGAACATTGTTGGCAGTGGGCGTCTTGTTTACGCTCCTGACGACTCTGGTCTCTATTTCGGAATTACGCCGGGCTCCGCATCAAACATTTGGTTCCTGCCATTCAAGGGTGGAGTGCCCTCACAGGTGACCCATTTCACGTCGGACTTCATCAGCTACTTCGATTGGTCGCCGGAGCTGAAGCTCTACGGAGTTTCACGACAGAAGCGGACGTGGAGCGGCGTCCTGATCAGGGATTTGGGTGCTTCGCACTGATAGGCCAATTCTACTTCTTCAGGAACTTCCAGACTGTGTAGGTCCCTCCCTCGCCGGTCGTCACATTCATGCTGCTGGGACGTTTCTTACCGATCGCGGCAAAGCACACCCTCTGGTTCTTGCCATCCCATTCATAAATGCCGAACTGCTTCTGACCCTGCGTCGGGCCGTGCGCGATGACATAGTCCATCGTCTTCGGTGTAGCTGAGCCATTCATCGAAAAAGTCGCCTTCAACATCACCTGTCCGGCCATCGTCACGGTGATCAAGTTCCCCCGCACCACCCGCTTTCCATACTTCACGTACTCCGCGGGGACCTCAAGTCCTTCTCGAACGCACTCCACCATTTCCCATTCGCCTTCGAGCTCCGTGGCAGGCCCGCCGCCCGCTTCTATTCCCGCTTCAGGTGCGCCGGATTTCACAGATGCTTGCTTGCCTGGCTTCTTGGGATCCCGCGCCGTTTCCCTCTGGAGAGTTTCCATCGCGTGGCCGCTGCCCGGCTTCGTTGCAAATCCCTTCGGGCGCGTAAGTCCCGCAAACCCCAAACAGATCTTCCACGTGTCGCCATCCAGTTCGTAGATGCCCAGGGACGCTTCTCCCTTGTGTGGACCCTCGGTGAACTTCACGTCAAAAGTCTTGGGATTCTTCCCTGTGTCCACCGACATCTTTCCCGCAAACTCCGCGCCCATCGAATTCGTGGAGAAGCGATCGCCCTTCACCACAATCTGCGCGCCGCTGAACATCCCCGCGTCCATTTTCTTACCTTCCACTTCCAACGCGGTGATGTTCCAGGTGCCCCGTAGCTTCTTGAGGTCGTCCGACTTCATCTGGGTTTCTCCGGTCAAATCAGTTTGTAATTGCGTCGCCTACACGAGCTTAGCGAACGCGCCATCCCGAATGAGGCTGGCCACCGCTTCAATGTCGTTTGCCAGTGCGCGGTCGCCCTCCAGCACCGGCGAAACTGCGCGCACCATACTGCACGCGCGCCCCGCCACTGTTCCTGTGCGAAGTGGGGCGAGGAGATCAATCCCCTGGCACGCTGCGAGCAGCTCAATCGCGATAATCCGCCTCAAGTTGTCGAGCATTGGCACCAGCCGCCGCGCGGCGGCCATCCCCATGGAGACGTAGTCTTCCTGATCCCCGGAAGTGGGGATCGAATCCACGGAGTGCGGCGCGGAAAGTGGTTTCAGTTCGCTCGCCAGCGACGCAGCCGCAACTTGCGCGATCATGAATCCGGAATTGATCCCCGGGTTGCGAGTGAGAAACGCCGGCAGAAGGCTCGTAAGCGGATTCGTCATCTGCGCGATGCGACGTTCGGAAATTCCTCCGAGCGTTGCAATTGCCACGGCAAGCTGGTCGGCGGCCATGGCCAGCGGCTGTCCATGAAAGTTTCCTCCGCTCAGGATTTCTCCCGCGCCGTCCGCGCCCACAAAAACGAGGGGATTGTCCGTCGCGCTGTTCAACTCGATGGCCGCCAATGTGCCGACTTGTGAGATGGAATCTCGCGCGGCGCCATGGACTTGTGGAGTGCAGCGCACGCTGTAAGCGTCCTGCACGCGTGTGTCTTGAGCGCCCGCGCGGTGCGATTCGCGGATCTGGCTTCCCGCGTTGAGTCTTGTCAGATTGCGGGCCGTGATGGCCGCGCCGGGATGCGGGCGCACGGAGGCGATGCGCTCATCGAAAGCCGACGGACTCCCGCGCAACGCGTCAAGCGACAGCGCGGCCGCCAAATCCGCGGCGTCACAAAGTATCTGCGCCTCGCGCAAAGCCAGGGCGAGGAGAGCCAGCATCCCCTGCGTGCCGTTAAGGAGTGCAAGCCCTTCCTTCGCTTCCAGCGCCAGAGGAGCAATCCCCGCGCGCTTTATAGCCTCCGCGCCGCTCGTCCGCGCGCCTTCATGAATAGCTTCACCCTCACCAATGGCCACTGCCGCAAGATGCGCCAGGGGAGCCAGATCTCCCGAGGCACCCACCGATCCTTGGCAAGGAATTACCGGGTGTACGCGCTTGTTCAGCATTGCGCAAAGAGTCTCCACAACAACAGGTCTCACTCCGGAGAAACCCTTCGCCAGTGTATTCGCGCGAAGCAGCATCATTGCGCGGGTCTCCGCTTCGGAAAGCGGCGCGCCGACGCCGCAGCAATGGCTGCGCACCAGGTTCAATTGGAGCTGCCGAATCTGGTCCTGAGAAATGCGCACTTCGGCTAACTCTCCAAAGCCCGTGTTCACTCCGTACGCCGTCGCGCCGGAGGACACAACGCGCTCGACCACCGCGCGGGAGGCGAGCATGCGTTTTCGTGCACTTTCAGCGAGGGAAACCGTAGCGGCACCCAGCGCACCTTCATAAAGCTCCGCGAACGTCAGGCTTTCACCGTCGAGCGGAATGTTTTGCGTGGAAGGCATACTTAGTCCGTCGCCGACGCCGGCTCGCGGATCCCAAACAGTTTTCGGTAATGGAGAGGAAGTTGTTTAGGCCGGCCCTGCTTATCGCAGATCACGTGCAGCGTTTCGCCTGTGGCGATGAGCGCGCCGGTAGCGTCGTTCAGGATTTCGTAGTTGAACCGGATGGTGCGGTTGCGCGCTTCCTTGATGCGCGTGCGGATGCGCAGCACGTCGTCGTACCGCGCGGGACTCAAGTAGCGGCACTCCGATTCGCCGACGACGATGAAGCAATCGTCCTTCTCTTCCATTTCCTTGTACGAAAACCCCATCTGGCGAAAAAGTTCAACGCGGCCAATCTCAAACCAAACGTAATAGTTGCCGTAATAAACCACGCCCATCTGATCGGT